>JANLQZ010000911.1:0-11374 GCA_031368125.1 Betaproteobacteria bacterium | reverse complement strand
CAATAACATTTTAAAACGACAATAGGGAAGCGGGCAATAATCAGAAGAACTTGTGGCGTGATCCCGAGACAAAGCGTGTGTGTTCCCCGAGCTTGACCTGATCTAAACAATGGGGAAGTGGCATTCGCAATAGATCTATAGAAGGGAAAAACCTCGGTTTTCCCTTCTATAGATTATCGAAATCAGCATGCGAGTCCGCGTGATGATTCGCATCGCGCCGCGATAGACCAGGAATGACAGCCCGTACCACAGGCGCTCGTACCACGGGATCCGCACGAAATCCTTGGCCTCGATCTCGATGCCATCCAAAATTCCCCGGCGGATCTGGCTGCCGAGATTTGCGGCCAAGTCCCGATCCTGCATCACAAGATTTGCTTCATGGTTCACGAACAGACTGAGTCCGTCGCAATTGCTTGAGCCCACCGTGGACCATTGATCGTCGATGACAGCCACTTTGGCGTGAAGTTGAGTTCGCCGGTACTCGAACAACCTGACACCGCTCTTCAGCAATTTTCGATAGTAAGAGCGTGCGACCCAGTCGAGGATCGGAAACTGCCCGACTCCCAGCAGCAGCATCACGCAGACGCCGCGATCGGCGGCCGAAGACAGTGCGTCGCGAAACGTTCGGCCCGGCGCGAAGTACGGGTTGGCTATCAAAACATACCAATTGGAGGCGTTGATGGCCCGCAGGTACTCTCTTTGAATCGTGAATCGATTGTGGAGGTTGTCGCAGGTGAAGAAGCCGGCGAGCGAATCGCTTTGCACCGGCGTGGCGGCAGGGGCGCGCAGTTCCGCGAACATTTGGAGTCGGTCCAGCAGAGGCAGCGGCCCGGTCCTGAGCCATTGCCCGGCTGCTTCTTTGTGAATGACATCGACGATGGGGCCGCAGACCTTGACCGAAAAGTCCCAGCGCGGTGAAGGCAAGGTTTCCGGGCCCTCGGCGGAGTGCAAATCATGATTGATGTTGATGCCGCCAACAAACGCAAGCTTCTTGTCGACCACGCAAATCTTGCGATGAGTTCGCGCCACACCGCGGTGGAACCATTGATTGAACACGCGGTAGTTCACGGTGGTGTGCCGCAAGGCCTCGGCCAGCAACCTGCATCCGGCGCGCCCGGTGCCGAGCCAGTCGGTAATGAGATTGACGGTCACGCCGCGTGCTGCGGCGCGCGTCAAACTGTCGAGCACAGCCAGGCCGGCGTCGTCCGTCGCGAACAGATAGGTTTCGAGGTAGATTTCGGCGGATGCCGCGTCGATGCTCTTGATGAGGGCCGGAAAAAACTCGGCGCCGCAGTGCAGAAACTCGATCGTGTTGCCGGCGGAAAACTCGACGGATGGCATCGCTCGCGTCCGTATTGAATTAAGGGTTGCATGGCATGTGGCCAACCACCCAGACCTGTCAAGACGGCGTGTGATTCTACCCGTTTGGAAGGCCGCGCAAGGCGCGTCGGAGCGTCACGAATGAATCGCTGAAGTCATTGAACCACCTGAAGGAGACGCAAGAATGAAAGGCATCGTATTTTTGGGCGACCGCAAACTGACGCTTCACGACTTTCCCGATCCGAGCCCAGAGCCGGGCGAAGTGGTGCTGGAGATCAAGGCGTCGGGGATGTGCGGGACGGATTTGAAGTACTACCGTGCCCCGGCGGGCGTCGGTGCCGCCGCGATTGGATTGAAGTCGAAGGTCAAGGGGCCGCTGATCGCGGGCCACGAACCCTGCGGCATCGTGGTCGCAGTGGGGGCGGGGGTGACCGAAAAGGAGGCAAGCATCGGCATGCGGGCGATGCAGCATCACTACAAGGGTTGCGGATGTTGCTCTCACTGCTGGTCCGGGTGGACGCAACTTTGCGTTGACGGCGCGGAGGTCTACGGCGCAACGGCCCACGGCGCCCATGCGCGATACATGACCTGCCCGGCGCGCACCCTCGTGCCACTTGCGGACGAGCTGTCGTTCAGCACCGGCGCCGCGATCGCCTGCGGAACAGGAACGGCCTGGGGCGGGCTGCAGCGCCTCGGTCTGCAGGGCCACCATACGATCGCTGTGTTCGGTCAAGGCCCGGTCGGCCTGTCTGCGACTCAGCTCGCGGCAAGCCTGGGCGCGAGGGTGATCGCCCTGGACATCAACGACCAGCGCCTGGAGAAGGCACGCGAACTTGGGGCCGACGTGCTGATCAATGTTGCCAACACCGATGATGTCGCTGCGGCGATTCGGGATCAAACGGGCGGGCTCGGCGCCGATCTGGCCCTCGAGGCGTCCGGCGCGCCGAGCGCACGCAGGCAGTCCGTCCAATGCGTTCGAACCTGGGGCAAAGTGTGTTTCGTCGGCGAGGGCGGAGAGGTGACTCTGGACGTCAGCAGCGATCTTCTGCGCAAGCAGGTGACGCTCATCGGATCTTGGACCTTCTCTTTGGCGGGCCAGCAGGAATGTGCCCGCTTCATCGCAGATCGCAAGATCCAGGTCGATCGCCTGTTCACGCACACGTGGCGGCTCGACCAGGCGCAGGAGGCCTACCAACTCTTCGATCAGCAAACCAGTGGCAAGGGTGTCTTTCTGATGTGATCGCACCCTGCGGCCCGAGCGTCCACGCAGCCGACGGCGCTACGCCGCTTCGGCACCTGGCGCCGGGCGCCTGGTAGCGCGGCTCCCGGCGCCGCGCTACCAGGCGCGCTGCAAGATGTCCTCGACTTGCCTCGGATCGTCGATCCGACTTGGATTCGTTCGCACCCACGGGTTGTCCATGGCCTTGCGCGCCAGCTCGGCAAAGTGCGCCGGCAGGACGCCAACGTCGCGCAACCGGGTTCGCAGGCCGAGCGCGCCGATCAGCGCCATGAGCAGGTCGGCGGGCTCCGCAGTTGCGTCGCCGAGCGCCTCGGCGAGCCAGCCGTTGCGTTCGCCGAGCACCTCGCGGTTGTACGTCACGACCGTGGGCAGCAGCACACAGGAGGTGATGCCGTGCGGGATCCCGAGTGCCGCCCCCAGCACGTGGCCGATGCCGTGGCTGGCGCCAAAATTGATCCGGTTCACGCCGGTGGCCGCGAGCCATGCGCCGGTCTGGCTGTTGAGCCTGCCGTCGAGGTGGTCAGGATGGGTTTTGTACTCGCGCAAGTTGTGGCTGAGCAGCTTCAAGGCGCGCAGGCAGGTGGCGTCGGTCAAAGGCTGGGCGTCGATGGAGCAAATGCTTTCGACAGCGTGATCGATGGCGCGGATGCCGGTAGACAACCAGAGCCGCTCGGGCGTGTGCAGTGTCGCCGCGGGGTCGAGGATGACGGCGGCGGGGCCGATCAACGCGGCGGTGTAGAGATGCTTTTGCCCGGTGCGCCGGTCGGTGCAGCCGGCCAGGTCACTGTACTCGGCGGCCGACAGCGTGGTCGGTACGGCAATCTGGCGCAACGGCGGGTCGGCAAGCACCGGCACGACCCGCCGGCCTTGCGCATCGACGCTGACATGGCAACGGTCCATGCCTTCGACCGTGTCGATGCCCTCAGCCATGCAGACAAGCGCCACCTTGACGGTATCGATCACGGTGCCGCCGCCGATCGTCACCACCAGGTCGGCACGTGTCTCGCGAAGGCGCCGGCACAGGGCCAGCACCGACTCGCGCGGCGTGTGTTCCTCGCAGGCATCGAATACGCCGACGAGCGCGGGCGCGATGCCGGCGAGTGCCGAGGTCACCACGTAGTTGGTCCGGTTCAACGTGCGGCTGGTCACGGCCATCACCCGCTGCGCGCCGCGCACCGCCACTTCCTCGGCGATCACCGTGGCCGCGGGTCGGCCGAAATGGACGCGGTCGAGGGCAAGGTAACGGTAGGTGCCTGGCTTCATGTTGCTCTTTCTGCGGGGGTTGCAGCCGCGTCACGGGCCGATCAAGCGGCGCTCGGATCCACCGGCCGGCCAATCGGCCCGGCCGGGTCCAGGCCGGTCATCTCGTAGCCGCGCCTGAAGTCGCGCACATGCTTTTGCATCCAGGCCCCGGCTTCGTCCGCGTTGCGCTTGCGGATGGCTTCGAGGATGGCGCGGTGCGCGGTCACCAGGCGCTCGCCCGCCTCCGGGCGGTTCGCCATCACCGCTTCAAACGCGTGGTAGAAGAGCCGGCTCATCGGCTCGCGCGCCAACATCAGCGCGCGGTTGCCGCACAGTGTGGCGACGATGCCGTGGAATGCCACGTCGAGCGCCACCACCGATGCGCCGGCGGCGACCGCGACTTCGGTGGCGTCGACGTTGGCGTCGAGTTCCTTCAGCACGCTGCTGCGGCCGCGCCCGGCGGCGAGTCGCGCCATCATCGGCTCGAGCGCGTACATCGCCTCGGCCAATTCGTTGAAGCTGACCTCGTGCAGCAGCAGCGCGCGTTCGAGCTGGTGGCCAATCTCTTCGCGCGACGGTCGGCTGACCAGTAGCCGCTTGGCGCTCTCGCGCCGCAGCAGGTTCGCTTCCTCCAGCACGCGCGTGCCTTCGCGCACCGTCGAGCGGTTCACGCCGAACAGCTGGCACAACTGCGCCTCGGTGGGGAGCTGGTCGCCGGTCCGCATGCGGCCGTCGAGGATATGTTCGGTGATGGCCTCGGCCAGCATGCGGTAGGCCGGCACCTTCTTGATCTTGGCGAACTGTGATGTCATGGCAACGGCAACGGCGGCGGCGCGGATCGCGCGTACTCCGCGTCGCGCAGCACGCGGCGCAGCAGCTTGCCGCTCGCGTTCTTCGGCAGCTCGCTCACGTAGTCGATGGCGCGCGGGTACTTGTACGGCGCGGTCAGGGCCTTGACGTGGTCCTGCAACTGCTGCGTCAGCGCCGCGGAAGGTGCATGGCCCGGTCGCAGCACGACGAAGGCCTTGACGATCTCGCCGCGCTCGGCGTCCGGGCTGCCCACCACCGCGCATTCGGTGACCGCCGGGTGTTCGCTCAAGGCGTTCTCGACCTCCATCGGCCCGATGCGGTATCCGGCTGAACCGATGATGTCGTCGTTGCGGCCCTGGTAGTGCACATAGCCGTCGGCGTCCATGTGCGCCAGGTCGCCGGTCAGGTACCAGGTGACGCCGGCATGTTTGATGCGCGTCTGCGCGGTACGCTCGGGGTCGCCCCAGTAGCCGAGCATCAGTTGCGGGTTCGGCAGGCGCAGCGCGAGCTGGCCACGCTCGCCGCTGCGCACCGGCGCGCCATCGTCGCCGAGCACGGCCATCGCGCTGCCCGGCATCGCACGGCCCATCGAGCCGGGCTTGACCGGCGCGCTCGCATGGTTGCCGACGGTCATCAGCGTTTCGGTCTGGCCATAGGCCTCGATCAGCGGCACGTGGGTGGCGGTCAGCCAGCGCTTCAGCACCTCCGGGTTCACCGCCTCGCCGGCCGACACGGCGAGCCGCAGGCGGCTGAAGTCATGCGGCGCGAAGTCTTCGTTGACGAGGTGGCGGAACTCGGTGGCCGCGCCGCAGAACACCGTCACGCCATGCTGCGCGATCAGCGCCAGGCGCTGCGCCGCATCGAAGCGGCCGTCGTGGAACAGCACTGCGCTGCCGCGCGACCACGGGCCGAACAGGATGCTGGTGCCGGCCTTGGCCCAACCGGTGTCGGCAGTGCACCACATCAAGTCGTCGGGCTGCAAGTCGAGCCAGCACCAAGCCGACACGCGCCAGCAGTACAGCGCCCGCGCCGCGTGCGTCACGCCCTTCGGCAGGCCGGTCGAGCCCGAGGTGTAGAACAGCAGCGCCGGTTCCTCCGTGCCCATGTCGGCGCACTCGAATTCGGTGCTTTGCGCGGCGACGGCCGCATCGAAGTCGAGCCAGCCGGGCGCGCCGCCAACGGCGATGCGCGCCTGCACGCCCGTGGCGTGCGCGAACTTCGCCACCTGCGCGCGCGTCGTGATCGCACCCACCGCGCCGGAGTGCTTTGCGCGGTACAGCACGTCCTTCTCAGTCAGCATGTCGATGGAGGGGATTGGGATCGCGCCGAGCTTCAGGCACGCCACCATTGCGATCTGCCACTGCGGTAGGCGCGGCAGCATCACCATCACCCGGTCGCCGCGCCGCACGCCCTGACCGGCCAGCAGGTTCGCAAGTTGGGCCGACAGCCGGGCGATCGCGCCGAAGCTGTAACGCTGCTCGACACCGATGCCATCGACCCCGCCGGACCAGATCAGCGCGAGCTTGTCGGGCTCGGCAGCGGCGAGCGCGTCCACCACATCGCGCCCGAAGTTGAAGGTCGGCGGAAGTTCCCATCGGAAGGCGGCGTACGCGGCTTCGTAGTTTGTCAGGCGCTCTTTCAGTTCGTTCATGGTGGGGTTCCTCGGGTCAGCGCATCACTGCTTGAGCCCATCCAAGGCTGTTCGATCTTCAGCACGTCGGCGCCGTGGTCGGCCGGCATCTGGCTGCAGAACGCTGCCGGCAGCAAGCAGGTCGGGTCGAGCACGTTCAGGCCGTCGAGGGCCGCCCGGATGGTCTTGCCTGGCAGGTTGCTCATGCTCAGCTCGCGGTCCAGCCGCCATCCACCAGCAGGCTGTGGCCGGTGACGTAAGACGCCGCATCCGACGCCAGGAACACGGCCGCGCCCGCGACCTCCGAGGTCTTCCCGAAGCGCGCCAGCGGGATTCGCGCGAGCAGCCTTGCGGCGATGTGCTCGTGGCCCACCATGCCGGCGGTCAGGTCGGTCTCGACGAAGCCGTAGGCGATGGCGTTGACGCGCACGCCATGTTCGGCCCAGTCGTGCGCGAGCGACTTGGTGAGTTGCTCCACGCCGCCCTTCGAGGCGCCGTACGGCACCTGGCGCTTCAGACCGATGTGGCCCGCGATCGAGCTGATGTTGATGATCGCGCCGCGCTGTCGCGCCAGCATCGTTTCGCCCAGCAGCCGACAGCAGCGGAACACCCCGGTCAGGTTCACCTCGATGATCTCGGCCCACTGCTCGGCGGTGGTTTTTTCCATGCTCGCGTAGTGGGGGTCGATTCCGGCGTTGTTGACCAGGATGTCGATGCCGCCGTGCTCGGCCAGCAGCCATGCGCGGACCGAGGCGACCTCGCTCTCGCGCGTCACGTCCATGCGCAGCGCCGATGCCTTCAAGCCCCGATCCCGCAAACCGACCACCGTCTCGTCGAGTGCGGCCTGGGCGCGGCCGCAGACGACGACATGGGCGCCATGGGCCGCCAGCCCTTCGGCGATGGCCTTGCCGATGCCGCGCCCGCCGCCCGTGACGACAGCGACGCGCCCGCTCAGATCGAACATCGGCGCGGCCACGCCGCCGGCGGCGGTCACGGTGCGCGCCGCCGTGTCCATCACGCGGCGGCGCCCGACTTAAGCACGCGGCGCGAGATGGCCCAGCGGTGCACCTCGGACGGACCGTCGTAGATGCGGAACGCGCGGACCTCGCGGAACACGCGCTCGACCACCGTGTCGCGCGTCAGGCCGAGGCCGCCGAGCACCTGCACGCAGCGGTCGGCGATGCGGAACAACGCCTCGGAGCAGAACACTTTCGAGACGCTCGACTCATGGCGCGCCGACTTGCCCTGATCGAGCAGCCAGGCTGTCTGCAGGATCGCGAGGCGGCACATGTGAATGTCGATCTCGTTGTCGGCCAGCATGAAGCCCACACCCTGGTGCTCGCCGATCGGCTTGCCGAAAGCGTGGCGCTCGCGCGCATGCGCCACCGCGATGTCGTGAGCGCGCCGCGCCGAGCCGAGCCAGCGCATGCAGTGCGTGAGGCGCGCCGGCGCCAGCCGCACCTGGGCATAACGCAGGCCCTGGCCGACCTCGCCGAGGATCTGCGAGACCGGAATACGGCAAGCTTCGAACGCGACCACGGCGTGGCCGCCGGGGAAACTCGAGTCGATCGAATCGATGATCCGTTCAATACGGATACCCGGCACGTTCATGTCGGTGAGGAACATGGTCGTGCCACCCCCCGCGCCTTCGACGCGGGCCATCACGATCGCGAAGCCGGCACCGTCGGCACCGGTGATGAGCCACTTGCGGCCATCTATCACATAGGCATCGCCATCGAGGCGCGCGGTGGTCTGCAGCGCTTCGGGGTCGGAGCCTGCGCCGGGGCTCGGTTCGGTCATGCAGAAGCACGAACGCATTTCGCCGCTCGCCAACGGCACCAGCCAGCGCGCTTTCTGCGCCTCGCTGGCGACGATCTCCAGAAGGTGCATGTTGCCTTCGTCGGGTGCGGCGCAGTTCATGGCCAGCGGCCCGAGCATCGCGTAGCCGGCTTCTTCGAAGACGACGGCCCGGCCGATGTGCGACAACCCCAGGCCGCCGTGGTCACGGCTGACCTGCGGGGCCAGCAGGCCGGCGTTGCGAGCCAGCGCGTTCAGCTCGCGCCGCAGCGCGTCGGTCGGGCCGTGCGGCGTTTGGCGCGGATCGTTCTCGTACGGGATGAGCTGCTCGCGGACGAAAGCGGCAGTGCGCTCGCGCAGCTCGATTTGTTCGGGGGTGAGGGCGAAGTCGATCATGGGCGGTCCAGCAAGGTTGACACAGCGGTGTTCAATGGGCCCGACCGTGCGCAACCTCGTGCGTGAAGTCGAGAATGTCGTGGCCCAGCGCAGACAGACGGGCATAGCGCTCGTCCGCGGTCGTGCCGGCGCGGTGGCGCGCACCGAGTTGAAGGAAGACGACCGCGAGTTTGAACAGGGCCAGCACGCGGTAAAAAAGGAAGTTCGAAACATCGCGCCCGGTCTGCGCCGCATACGCGGACAGCACCTGTGCACGGGTCCAGAAGCCGGGCTGCGCGGTCGGCATCTGACCGAGGGCCTGCATCGAAGCCGGGTCGCCGGCCTCGGTCCAGTAACTCAGCAAGGTTGCCAGGTCGAACAGCGGATCTCCGCGGGTCGCCATGTCCCAGTCGAGCACCGCGTTCGGCTCGAGCGTGCGAGCGTCCAGCACGATGTTGTCGAGCTTGAAATCGCAATGCAGCAAGGTCGGCGCGCCGCCGGGCACGAGCCGCATCTTCAGCCAGCTTGCGAGCTCGGTCACGAGCGGACCGTTCGAGGCATCGCTGGCTTCATGCGCCCGATGCGCCCAGCCTTCGCAGGCGCGCTGCAGGAAGCCGGCCGGCCGGCCGAGGTCGGCCAGTCCGATCGGTGCCGTGTCGACCGCGTGCAATGAGACCAGCAGCCGCACCAGCATCGCCGACAGCGCCGGCCCGACCTGCCGCGAGTCGAGGCCCGCGGCCAGCGTGCCGCCGATGACCACGCCCGGCCGGTAATCCATTACCAGGAAGTGCGCGCCGAGCACCGAGACGTCGGCGCTGTACAGCAGGCTTCGTGGCGCCAGCGGGTAGGCCTCCCACAGGCGGCTCAAGACCCGGTGTTCGCGCGTCATGTCGTTCGCGCCGCGTGGGATCTCGCCGAACGGCGGGCGGCGCAGGACGCAGGGCCGGCCATCGAAATCGATCAGGAAGTTCAGGTTGCCCAGGCCGCCCGCGAACTGGCGCGGCGGCGCGCCGAGGTCCAGTTGGTGACCCAAGCCGCGCAGGTGCGATTGCAGCCGCAGCCAGTTGAGCGGAATGGTGTCGTTGGGTGAGCAGAACATGGTGGCGGGCGCGTTTTTGGCAGCTGGGTCGTCAGTTGCGGGGCAGCGTCTTCGCAAGTGCAGGCGACAACGGCCACCTACTTCTTCACATGAGCGCAGCTGCCTTTGTCGAGGCTCTGGAAAGCCTGGTCACCGGGGATCACCTGGCGCACGTTGTAGTAGTCCCAAGGGTATTTCGATTCCTCCGGCTTCTTCACCTGGAACAGGTACATGTCGTGCACCATGCGGCCGTCCGCGCGCAGCGTGCCGTGGCGCGCGAACATGTCCGAGACCGGCAGCTCGCGCATCTTCTGCAGAACCGCCCCGGGCTCGTCGCTGCGCGCCGCCTTCACGGCCTTCAGGTAGTGCAGTACGGATGAATAGACCCCCGCCTGGATCATCGTGGGCATGCGCTTTTGCACACCGAAGAAGCGGCGCGACCAGGCCCGCGTCTGGTCGTCCAGATCCCAGTAGAAGCCTTCGGTCAGGTACATGCCCTGCGCAGTGGCCAGGCCCAGGCTGTGCACGTCGGTGATGAACATCAAGGTCGCGGCCAGCGACTGCTTCTTCGTGATTCCGAATTCGACGGCCTGCCGTATCGTGTTGGTGGTGTCGTTGCCGGCGTTGGCCAGGCCGATGACCTTCGCGCCCGAGGCCTGGGCCTGCAGGAGGTAGGAGGAGAAGTCTGTTCCGGGAAACGGGTGCTTGATCCGCCCCAGCACCTTGCCGCCGTTCGCGACGACGACCTCCGCAGCGTCTTTCTCCAGCGCCTTGCCGCCAGCGTAGTCGGCGGTGATGAAGAACCAGGTGTCGCCACCTTGCTTGACCACGGCACGCGCCGTGCCGCTGGCAAGCGAGAAGGTGTCGTAGACCCAGTGCAAAGCGGTGGGCGTGCACTCTTCGTTGGTGATGCTGGTGGAGGCACCGCCGGAGACGATGACCAACCGGTTCTTCTCCTTCGCCAGCTTCACGACGGCGAGCGCCACCGCCGACGAAGGCAGGTCGGCGATCATGTCGACGCCGTCCTGGTCGAACCACGCGCGTGCTTTCGCGGAAGCGATGTCGGCCTTGTTCTGGTGGTCGGCCGACAGCAGCTTGACCGCGAACCCCGGCTTCGCGCTCGCCTTGAAATCGTCGATCGCCATCTGCGCCGCCAGCACCGAACCCGGACCCGACAGGTCGGAGAACACGCCCGACATGTCAGTGAGCACGCCGATGCGGACCTCGTTGTCGGAGAAAGATTGCGCGACTGCCGCGCTGCCAAGCGTCAGCAGCGCGGTCGCGCCGAGCGTCGCCAGGACCTTCTTGTGCAGCGTCGTCTTCATTGCGCGCCTGCGTCGGCAGGTGTGCGCCGCCACGGTGTGCTCGGCGTCATCAGCGAGCTGCCGCCATCGACCATCAGCACATGGCCAGTGATGAAGCGGGCTTCGTCCGAGCACAGGAACACAGCGGCCTCGCCGACGTCCCAGCCTTCGCCTTGCCACCCCATGGGCACTGCTGCATCGCGGGCTCGCATCATGTCTTCCATATCGGCGTGGTTGTCCTTGTGGGGCGCAACGACCATCGGCGTGGACAGCAGGCCCGGTGCGATCGCGTTGCAGCGCACGCCCAGCGGAGCGTACTGTGCGGCGATGCCCATCGTCATCGCGTTGATCGCGCCCTTCGAGGCGCTGTAGGCGATCCACGGCACGGTGAACCGAATCGCCGCGATCGACGAGATGTTGACGATGGAGCCCCTGCCCTGACGCTCCATGATGGGCAGCACCGACTTGCAGGTCAGGTACACGCTCTTCATGTTGATGGCGATCACCTTGTCGAAGTTCTCTTCCGAGGTCTCGACCGGGCCGCCGATCTCGACGATGCCGATGTTGTTGTGCAGGAT
>JANLQZ010000907.1:0-5515 GCA_031368125.1 Betaproteobacteria bacterium | reverse complement strand
CGTCGGCGCGCATCTGGATGTCGAGTACCTTTCCATCCGGACCACGGCGGGTGATGTGGAGGGTGGTGTAGCGGCTGTAGTCCATGGGATCGTTTCCTGTAGCTGGCATAGAGGCCATGGATTTTGCGCGCACCCGGGCCGCGCCCCGGACCGGAACCATGAAAACGGTTCGATGCGCCAGATCCACGCGCACCGACACCGCCGGGATTGACCTCCTTGGTTGGTACCCTTGCGGGCAATCTCAAATCCGGTTACAAAGACCTAGGAACGACGGTGGCAATATTGGACATGGCTTGCAATGCGACTGACGCGAACGATGTTTGCATCCATGTGAAGGTCTATGCGGCGGTGGATTGGGAGACCAAATCGGCCGCACCGAAACGAAAGTGGACTGTGATTGCCGGCGTGATGAATTGTTTCAATCCCTGCCCGTCGTTTGCGGTGCCCAAGTCGGGGCTGGTTCGGGGACGCAGGACGAGCATGACGACAGGCGTTGCGACGCTCACGCGTGGACGTTGCACGTCAAGTTCGCACTGCTACGTTCGATAAGCGCGAATGACGGGGGAACGTGATGAGGCAACAGGGCTGATGGGTAATCGAAACTTAGTGCATCAAAAATTTGGAGGGAAGATCATGAACAAGCTCTTTTTCGTTGAAGCTATGCTCATTGCGGCAAGCATCCAGGTGGGAAATGCACAGCAACCTGCTCCAAGTGCCGGTCCGTTTTTCGCGACATTGGGAACAGGCACAAACGACTGCAGAAATGATCGAAACTGCGAAGAAACAATATTCATGGGCATGAATCATGACGGAACTTGCTACGGAAAGATTCTCAACAAAGAAATCCTAATTCCATTGCATCAGAATACCGCCCAGAAAATCTATATCACCTGGGTTCTTGAGGAGGACCCGATCAGTCCGGTAAAAGGGGAAAGGTATGAATTTACTGAGCAGGGAATTGTGATAAAAAAAGCGACGCCTAAAGACTTTGACGATGTGGGGCATCCAGTTTTTAGTGGGAGAAGGAAATTCAAATTTCGGAGTGTCAATGACAACCAACCCAATCCCCGTAGATTTGAATACGATGCCTACGTAGTCCGCGCCAATGCTTCGGGGGTGCTTTGCGAGATCAAGGATCCCACCGTCGTCAACAAGAATTAACTGCCATGGATGCCGGCCGATGTGGCTGGCAATGCGTCGGCGATCGAGTCATGATCACAACAGCATTGCACATCGAGAAGTGTGGTTGGAATAGTAGTTGGAACCAGCCAGCCAGCGAATGGTTGGCCTGGCGGTTACTGCGGGATGAGTTCCCTAAGTGAATTGACGGCCCGGCCCAGCTCCGAGTTCGGCGCAGCGTCCAAACGCGCGGCGATAGCTGCGGCGCGGCGGCTGGTCATTGCTGATTCGTCAACGAGCGCTGCGATGTGTTGAGCCTCAGCCTTGCTGCACAAGAGCAGGCCAAGACTGAGTTGGTCAGAGGCTTCGACTAGCAGAGTCTCGCCGACATCAAGGCAATGCAGACCCTCGGTGGTCTTGCCCAGCCGCACAAGCAGCAGTCCCAGGTAACCACGAAACTGCCCTTCAGAGCGCCGATCATCAAGTTCAATGGCCAGCGTAACGGCTTCTTCGTACCTCGCGCGGGCAGCAGACTGCGCGCCCTGCGCCTCAATAACTATGCCCAGATTGCACAGCACCGTGCATTCGAGTCGCGCATGGCCCATCGCTCGCGCCATTGCCAATGACAGCTCGAACTCCTTTCGGGCATCTGGCGAGCGGCCCTGTTCGTGGTGCAGCAAACCGAGGTTGCAGCGGGTATTGGCTTCCCAGCGCCGATCTCCTGTCTGACGCGCAAGTGCCAGACCCTGGTCGTACAAGCTGCGTGCTTCATCCAGTTTCCCATCGTTGTGCAGCAGCGTGGCCAGATTGCCGATCAGCCCACCTTGCCAATGTGGGTCGCCCATACGGTTGGCGATCACAAGTGCAGGCGCATAGTGTGAGCGCGCGACTTCAATCTGTCCTGACTCTATAAATAAAGCCCCCAACCCGTTCAAGGCCCGGCATTGCAACATGTCATCTCCGATTTCGCGGGCCAACGCCAATGCCTCGTTGAATGCCTGCACGGCCTCGGCCCCCCCCTCGGTGGGCAGCGCCTCGCCCAACATGCACCTGAAGCGCGCCTCCTGGTATCGGTCGCCGTCGGTGCGGCTGCGGGCCAGTCCACTCTCGATAAACCCGCGCGCGAGCCCGAGTTGCCCGAGCATCAGATGTGCGTCACCCGCCACCCAGTCAATGCTGATTTGCTGCGATGAACTCAAGGGCGCCACCGTGGCTACGGCCTGCACCAGGCTCAGCGCCACCTGAAACGGCCCGCACAACCGCAGCGCTGCCCAGGCGCCAGCCATCGCACCAACAGCAGACACCGCATCGCCATTGGCCACCGCGCGCCGGCATGCCGCCACCAAGTTGTTGGCCTCGATCGACCCGTTGGCTGCCGCCGCGCGTTCATCCAGTGCGGCGAAATGGCGCCAATGGCGGGTTTGCGCCGCCAACTCGGCGTGCGGCCCGCTGCCCGGGTAACGCCCACTGGTGCGCAAATGCTCGGCTGCGTATTCGCGCACACTTTCGAGCAGATCGAACCGCTCACCGGCGACCTGGCGCACAAAGCTCTTGTCCACCAGCCACTGCACCACGTCCGCCGCCCATGGCGCGTCGGTGGACCCGGACAGGTCCAGCACGGCCTCGGCGGTCTCCAGCGTAAAACCGCCTTCAAAAACCGACAGCTGCGCCAGAGCGGTCATTTCGGGTGGGCTGAGCAATTCCCACGACCAGTCGAATGCGGCGCGCAGGGTGGTCTGCCGGTCACGCCGGCCGCCGTTGGACCACAACAGCTTGAAACGTTCGTTCATCCGGGCCAGCAAGGTGCGCGGCGACATCACGCGCACGCGCGCCGCGGCGAGCTCGATGGCCAGCGGCAGGCCGTCCAGCATCTTCACGAGTTGTTCGATCGCGGTCCGGTCGTCGGCAGCCAGGCAAAAGCCCGCTCTGGCGGATTCGGCCCGGCTCAGGAACAGCGTCACAGCATCGCCGGTGGGCAAGGGCGCTAACGTAAATGTTTCCTCGCCCACAATGCCCAGCACTTCGCGCGTCGTCACGATGAATTTGGCTTGTGCGGCCCGGTCCAGCAAAGGGCCGACGATAGCCTCGGCATGGCGCGCCACCTGCTCGAAGTTGTCCAGGATCACCAGGCACTTGCCGCGCCCGGCCACGGCGTGCGCAAGTTGCATCGCTGGGTCGGTCTTGCCCAGCGGCACGTCGAGCCCTTGCGCAATGGCGAAATGGATACCATCCACGGTGCGCGCCTGTGAAAGGTCGCAAAACCACACACCGCCGGGGAAATCGCCCAGCCAGGTCAGCGCAAAGCGGGTTGCCAGCCGGGTTTTGCCGGTGCCGCCCATGCCCAGCACCGACACCAGCCTTGCACCGTCCGCGAACTTGCGCGCCAGAGCCTGCAGGGGTTCTTGCCGGCCGACGAAACTGTCGCGCTCAAGCGGAATGCTGTGGCGGATCTCGCGCACCGGTTGCCAGAGCTCTCCCTGGCGCACCACGCGGTAGGCTTTGGCGCCGTCGGGTGGCGGCGTAAACGGCGCTTCATCATCGCCAGCCTCGAACAACTCCACCGGCTCGGACAGGCCTTTGAGCCGCCAGTGACCGTGCGATCGAAGCCGCAGCCCGGTCACATCGAGTTGCCGGGCCGCCGCATCGGTCAATAACGTCTGCCCACCCTGGGCGACGGCCATGACACGGGCAGTGACGGGTTTGGCCAGGCCCTCGAGTTCGAACGGCTTGGCTCCCAGTGCGATATCGGCAGCACTGTTGCCGTGCAGGGTTACCGGGCCCCAGTGCAGTCCGGCACGCGCCTTGAAGGGCAGGCCCAAAGCCGCCATTGCGCGGTGGTAGGCGATGGCGTAACCGGTAGCGTCGGCTACGCTCTCGAACAGCAGCAGCAGCCCGTCGGTCTTATCGATTTCGCGGCCGCGCCAGGGTGACAGCAGGTCGCGCGCGGCACGGTCGTGGGCGGCCCACAATGGAATGCAGGCGTCATCGCCGAGTTCCTGCGCTACCTTCGTGCTGTCGACGACGTCGGTCAGTAGAAGGGCACGCAGGATGGTCATTGGTCAGGGCGTGGTGACACGGTTGATCGAGAACAGGATTCAAAAGTGAAACTCGTGATAAGTCACTGGCATCGCCAAGCCGCCGGTCGGTCCGCGCAACCTGCGAGCGGTGCGAGTGAATTTATACACCCGTTGCGCCGGGCCATGTCGGTGTTTCATCAGACGCATTGCGGGCTTCTTCCGTCCGGTTGTTCCTCGCATGGCTTTTCTATTGGCAATGATCGACATCGGCGGCGATTGACCTTGATCAATGGCACGACCCGGTGTACAAAGCAAGATGTCGACAGTTGCAAAGACTTCACGCGAAAGGCCGAACATGAACACGGAACAGGCGCAGGCCTTCAGAGAGCAGTTGCTCGTGATGCGCAGCGGTCTGCTGGCCCAACTCGCCCAGTTGCGCGGCGGCGAGGCAGGTCGCGCGCAGGCCTCGGCCGACCACTTCGGGCAGATGGAGGATTCGCGGGCCCAGGTGGCGACCGAACGCGAACTGGAGTTCGCGCTCGACGAACACGAGTCGGCGGGGCTCAGCCAGATCGATGCCGCACTCAAGCGGCTGGACGCCGGGGTCTACGGCGACTGCATGGACTGCGGCGTGGCGATCCCGACCGCGCGCCTGCAGGCCACGCCTCAAGCGTTGCGCTGCGTCGGTTGCCAACAAAAATTCGAGCAGGACGGCGCGCGCTCGACCTACTGAGCACCACCACGGCGCCCGTGCGCGGCGACCGCCTGCTATCCTGACGGGTTCCACCGCGTCCCTGGGGCGCACCCGCGCGATGACCTACACCTTTGCCTCCGCCACCGTCCTGCTGCTGCTGATCACCGATCCGTTCGGCAGTATTCCGATCTTCGCCAACGCGCTGCGCAACGTCGCCCCCGAGCGGCGCACCATGGTGATCGTGCGCGAGGTGTCGATCGCCTTCGGTCTGCTGCTCACCTTCATGTTCGTGGGAGACGCCTTTCTGCGGGTCATGAACCTAAGCGGCCTGTCGCTGCAGATCGCCGGCGGCGTGATCCTGTTCCTGATCGCCCTGCGCATGGTGTTTCCGCCGCACGACGAGCCGGTGTCCAACATGGTGGGCGAACCGCTGATTGTCCCGCTGGCGGTGCCCGCGCTGGCGGGGCCGTCGGCACTGGCGACCGTGATGCTGCTGGTCTCCGAAGCGCCCGAGCGGCGCATGGAATGGATCGCCGCCCTGAGCGTCACCATGCTGGCCTGCGCGGTCGTGCTGGTGCTGGCCGAACGCATCCAGAAGGTGCTGGGTGAGCGCTTCGTGATCGCCGTCGAGCGGCTGATGGGGCTGATCCTGGTGGCGGTCGCGGTGGAAATGCTGCTGCGCGGC
>JANLQZ010000884.1:0-2322 GCA_031368125.1 Betaproteobacteria bacterium | reverse complement strand
TGGCGCGGCCCGTACGAGGAGGGCACGCTGTTCTTCTACCTGGACGAATACGCCAAGGACCAGCCCAAGGACCTGATTTCGCTGCTCAGCGTGACCGGTGAGTGGCTGACACGAACGCTCAAGAAGCAGTCGACCCTGGTCGAGAAGAACATCGACGCACTGGCAGGACTGCTGCAACTCAACAAGGCGGAACGCGCCCTGCTTCTGTACGGCACGCTGGCGCGTTACCAGCGCGACCTGCGCAGCATCCTGGTCGAGTTCAAGGTCAACAACGCGCCGGAGGCCTATGCGGCGATCGCCGACCTGGCCGGTGTCAGCGCCAGCGAGGTCGGCGAGGCGCTGCGCGCGGGGTCGCGCCTGGAGCGGATCGGGCTGGTCGAGAACCTGATCTCCGAGCACAACATCACCGACCTGGCCGACCTCATGAAGGTGAGCGAGAAACTGCCGCCGGTGCTGATGCGCGAGTACCGCGACCAGGCCGAGCTGATGGCGGTGTTCACGCGCCCTTCGCCCAAGAGCACGTTGTCGATCGCCGATTTTTCCTTTGTGCAGGACGAGGCCCAGGTGTTGTGCGCCCTGTTGGGCCATGCCGTCGCGCGCAAGGAGGCCGGCGTCAACATCCTGCTGTACGGCCCGCCGGGGACTGGCAAGACCGAGTTGGCCAAGGTGGTGGCGCAAGCCAGCGGCCTCGAGTTGTTCGAAGTGGAATACGCCGACCGCGACGGCAATTCCCTGAGCGGGCGCGACCGCTACCGCTCGCTGCAGATCGCGCAGGTGTTCCTCAAGGGCAGTGCGCAGGCGGCGCTGCTGTTCGACGAAGTAGAGGACGTGTTCCCGCCGATCTCGAGCGAGGCGGCGCAGCTGCTGGCGCGGGCCGACCAGGTGGCGGCGCCCACGAGTGGCAGTGTCAGCGGCAAGGCGTGGGTAAACCAGATCCTCGAATCGAACGCGGTCCCCACGATCTGGGTCACCAACCGCATCGAACAGATCGACCCGGCGTTCCGGCGCCGGTTTGCCTACCACCTGGAGCTCCGCTCGCCGCCGCCCGGTGCGCGCGAGGGCCTGGTGCGCAAGACACTCGAAGGGGTCCCGGTGTCGGACACTTTTGTCGAACGCCTGACGGCGCGCAAGGGGTTGACGCCGGCGCAAATACGCACCGCGGTGCGTTTTGCCGGCCTGGTCCGTACCGTGCCGGTGGGTGGTACCGCGGTCGACCCCACATCGGACTTCGCGCCTGAAAAGCTGATCGAGCGCCAGCTCCGCAACGCCGACCTGGCGTTGGGCAACCACCTGGACGCGGGCCCGGCGCGGCACATGGTGACGCAATACGATCTGTCGATGCTCAACGTGGAGAGCCGCTACGAGTTGCCGCGGGTGGTGCAGGCGCTGCGTGCGCGCGGCCACGGCAGCTTGTGTTTCTACGGCGCGCCGGGCACCGGCAAGACCGCGTTGGGCGAACACATCGCGCAGGCGCTGGACCAGCCACTGCTGGTCAAGCGCGCCAGCGAACTGATGAGCAAATACGTGGGTGAAACCGAGCAGCAGATGGCCGCCATGTTCCGCGAGGCCGAAACCGAAAAGGCGGTTTTGCTGCTCGACGAGGCCGACAGCTTCCTGCAGGACCGCCGCGGCGCCCAGCGGACCTACGAGGTGACCGAGGTCAACGAGATGCTGCAGGGCATGGAACGCTTCACTGGCGTCTTCATCTGCACCACCAACCTGCTCGAGCGGCTGGACCAGGCGGCCCTGCGCCGGTTCACGTTCAAGATCAAGTTCAAGCCGCTCACGCGCGAGCAACGCGAAACCATGTTCCGCGTCGAGGCGCTTGCGGGCGATGGCGCCTTGCTCACGCCGCAAATTCGCCAGCGGCTGGCATTGCTCGAGCAACTGTGCCCGGGCGATTTCGCGGCCGTCAAGCGCCAGGCCGCGATCCTCGACACGGAGCTCGGCGCGCTGGAGTTTCTCGAACAACTGGAAGCCGAACACCGCCTCAAGCCCGAGGTGCGCGAAAACCGGGGAATGGGTTTCCTGCAGTAGTTTTCAGATGTCGCGCGCCGCCGGCTGGGCCTTGGGACTTGGTGCCTGTTCGAGGTGGACGGCAGTGCTCCTCACGCGTTGGTGCCGTGCCACGTCCCCAGTGCCGGTTACACCGATACCAACCGTCTGGAATAGCCACTATGTTGAAACAAGGTGCCGGACAGCAGTTTGCCGCAGGTATTGCTGAGTCTGGGCATCCGCCATGACACCACCGTCGCTCAGTACGGCCGCAATACAACGGCTACGGCGCTTGCCGCGCATTTGATTTTGTGCGCCGGTGTCAAG
>JANLQZ010000859.1:0-1561 GCA_031368125.1 Betaproteobacteria bacterium | reverse complement strand
GGGCGCGGCGCGCCCTGGAAGCCGGGGTCGTAACGTGTGCCGGCCGCCGCACCGATCGGCAGCAGGCGCTCCAGCGCGGCGCGCTCCTGGTCGTCGAGCGTGATGGCGGCGGCGCCGACATTCTCTTCCACGTACTTGATGCGTTTGGTGCCGGGAATCGGGATGATCTTCTGCTCGCGCCCCAGGATCCAGGCCAGTGCGATCTGCCCCGGCGCGCAGTGCTTGGCGGCGCAAAGCGTGCGCAGCTGGTCGATGATGGCAAGGTTCTTGTCGAAGTTCTCACCCTGGAAGCGCGGCGAGGACAGGCGGAAGTCGTCCGGCGCCAGCGCCTGTGCATTGGCCAGCGCGCCGGTCAGGAAGCCGCGTCCCAGCGGGCTGTAGGCCACGAAGCTGATGCCCAGTTCCCGGCAAGTGGGCAGCACGTCGAGTTCGGGTTCGCGCGTCCAGAGCGAGTACTCGGATTGGATCGCCGCCACCGGGTGCACCTTGTGGGCACGCCGCAACAGGTCGGCCGACACCTCGGACAGGCCGTAGCCGCGGATCTTGCCTTCGCGGATCAGGTCGGCCAATGCGGACGCGGTGGCCTCGATCGGCGTGTTCGGGTCGGCCCGGTGCACGTAGTACAGGTCGATCGTGTCCACGCCCAGCCGGGCCAGCGATTCCTCGCAGCACCGGCGCATGTAGGCCGGCGAGTTGTCGATGCCGCGGTCGTAGGTGCTGCCGAGCGGGCCGCCGGGGTCGCGCACCACGCCGAACTTGCTGGCCAACATGACCTGGCCGCGTCTGCCCTTGAGGAATCGCCCGACCAGCTGCTCGTTGTGGCCGCGGCCATAGATGTTGGAGGTGTCGTAGTGGGTCACGCCAAGCTCGAAGGCGCGCTCGAGTGTGCGCATCGACTGCGCGTCGTCGCGCTCGCCGTAGAACTCGGACATGCCCATGCAGCCCAGGCCGATCTCGCTGCTGCGCAGTCCCGTGCTGCCGACAGGGACGGTCTGCATGGTGCTCAGCCCAGTCGCTCGATGAGGGTGGCGGTGCCCAGTCCGCCGGCGCAGCAGATTGCCTGCAGGCCGTAGCGCACCTGGCGGCGCTCCATCTCGTGCAGCAGCGTGGTCATGATGCGCGCGCCACTGGCACCCAGCGGGTGGCCCAGCGCAATGGCGCCGCCGTTGACGTTGAGCCGGTCGTGGCCGACGCCGAACTCGCGCATCCACACCATCGGCACCGGCGCGAACGCCTTGTTGACCTCGAACAGGTCGATGTCGTTGAGCGTGAGGCCGGCGCGCTCCAGCACCTTGCGCGTGGCCGCGATCGGGCCGGTCAGCATCAGCACCGGGTCCGAGCCCACGGTGGCCGCGGCCACGATGCGCGCACGCACCCGAACCCCCAGGGCCTTGGCATGTTCGCCGGCCATCAGCAACACCGCCGCGGCGCCGTCGGAGATCTGCGAGGCATTGCCGGCGGTGACACGGCCGCCTTCGGGCCGAAAACTGGTCTTGAGCGCGGCGAGTTTCTCGCGGCTGGTCTCGCGCCGGATGGTCTCGTCGGTGCGCAGCACCGTGTC
>JANLQZ010000848.1:0-2016 GCA_031368125.1 Betaproteobacteria bacterium | reverse complement strand
GGCGCGTGGCAGGTCGAGGCGGCGCGACAACTCGGCGCCGGTCAGTTCGCGCTGGTCACGCGAAAACTGCCCCAGCAACTGCATGCCGCGCTGCAGTGCCGGCACCAGGTAACGATCGTCGGGCTGGCCATCCGTCATGGTCGTGGCCCCCACGCTCGGCATGACATGTGCTCGCTGCCCCCCGCGGGGGCGCTCGCTTGCCTGAAGCGGTTCTGCGCTGCGCTCATGGTCTGGCCGCTCCAATTCCGAGCAAGCCATTGACCAACGCGGCGGCCTCGAGCGCGCAGCTGTGGCCGACCTCGCCCAGCGTCACATAACGCGCGCCGACCTGGTGCGCCAGCACCCGGCAGCCGTCGCTGGGCGTGATGGTGTCGGCGCTGCCACTGGCAATGGTCACCGGACAACCGACCGCCAGCAGGTCGGCCGACAAGTCGCCGCCGGCCAACATGTGCGCCGCCTGCGTGTAGCCCTGCGGCCGGATGGCGGCCATCACCTGCTCGACAAAGGCGAGTTGCCCGGCGCTGGCATGGGCCGAGAGCATCGCGCTGGCGCGTTTGCTGGCCATGCCGGCCGGGCCGAGTTGGGCCAGACTCGCCAGCCGATCGGACAACTTCCGTTCCCGCACCGCCGCGGCGGCGTTCGCATAACCCTGGGCCGGCGCCAGCAGCGCCAGCCGTGCCACCCGCGTCGGCGCCAGCAACGCGGCGCGCGCCGCCACCAGCGCCCCAAGCGAGTGGCCCACCAGCGTCAGCGGCTTGCGCGCGTCGACATCGACCGCGTCGAGCCAGGCCCAGCACTGCAGCGCATAGTCGAGCGCGCCCGGGGTTGGCATCGGCAGCGGATCACTGCGGCCATAACCGGGCGCGTCCCACGCCAGGACCTGGCACGCGGGCTGGGCGGCGCCACCGTCCTGCAGCAGTTGTGCCAGCCAGCTTGCCGACGCCGAGCCGATACCGTGCAACAACACATGTGTGACCGGGCCGGTGTAACCGGGCGAACAGGCGCGGCGAAACTGCACCGCACCTTGCGGCGTGCGGGCGCTCGCGGGCGCGAACTGTTCAAGTTGTTCGGTCAGCGACATGGTGCGAAAGTGCGTGCCTGCATCGGATCGACGGCCGCGTTTCAACCACGCTTGATCCGGGTCAGCGGGCTGTCGGGCGGGTACACCGGTGTGATCGGCTTGGGCGAACCGAGCATCACGCACATCAGTGCGTCCTCGTCGCCGATGTTGATCTCTTCGCGGTAGACACCGGGTGGCACCGAGATCAGGTCGCGCTCCCCGAGCACCGACTCCCAGCGCTGGCCGTCTTTTTCGCAGACCACCTTCATCATGCCGCGCATCACGAAAAACACCTCCTCCACGTCGTAGTGGATGTGCGACGGGCCTTCGTGCCCGGCCGGGATGACCATGGTCGAGAAGGTGAAGTGCGCGGCCGGCACGGTGTTGCTGTCGCTCGCCACGCCGGTACCGCCGGTTCCCATGTAGCGCATCTGGGCGCGCCGGTACTTGGGGTCGTAGTCGGCCTGGAACTTGAGCGCGTCCCAGTCGTAACGGCGGGTTGCATAACGCGCGACGCGGCTCTCGAGCCATTGGGCGAAGGTCTGGTCCTCGGCCTGCAACATGCTGTGCTGTATCTCGGCTTCCGGCGCGATATTGGCGTCGAGCAGGCCGCGCGGATTGAAGATGGGCTGGTTGGCGGCGGCGGTGGTATTCATCGGCGATTCCTTGGATCTATAGCAGCAGTCAGGTGGTCTGGGCAAACACGCTGCAGTGAGTGCCGGTCATGCATCTGGTTCCCATGTTCGAGCTGTTCAATGCATGACGAAACCGCCGTTGACCGGCAGCAGTTGTCCAGTGATGAAGCCGCTGGCACGGGTCAGCAGGAACAGCGCCGCGGCGGTGACGTCTTCGGGCACCTGCGCCCGGGGCACGGCCCGCCCCTGCAGGTAATACTGGTGGCGCTCGGCGGGCACGTATTCGGTCGACTCGCCCAATACCAGGCCCGGTGCAATCGC
>JANLQZ010000835.1:0-4021 GCA_031368125.1 Betaproteobacteria bacterium | reverse complement strand
GTTTCCTTGCCACCGAAACCGCCACCCATGCGCCGGCATTCCACCCGCACCGCGTGGTTGTCGAGGCCGAGCGCGTGTGCCACCCAGTGCTGCACTTCGCCCGGGTGCTGAGTGCTGGAGTAGACCACCCACTGGTTCTGTTCCTGCGGCAACACGTAGGCCACCTGGCCCTCGAGGTAAAAGTGCTCCTGTCCACCCACGGAGAGTTTCCCGCTGAGCCGGTGCGGCGCACGCTGCAGCGCCTGGGCCGCGTCGCCGCGGCGCACGAACACCGGCGGCAGGACGTAGCTCCTGGCGGCCAGCGCGTCCTTCACGCTCAGTATGGCGGGCAGTTCATCGATCTGCAGCCGCACCTTGCGCGCGGCACGCCGGGCCTGCATCACGGTGTCGGCCACCACCACACCGACCACCTGCCCGATATGCTCGACCCGGTCAATGGCGAAGATCGGCTCGTCGCCGATGAACGAAGCCAGCATCGTGTGGCCCGGGATATCGCGCGCCAGCACGATGTCGCGTACGCCCGGCATGCCCAGGGCGACCGAAGCATCGACGCCAAGCAGTTTGCCGTGTGCCACGTTGGACAGGACCGGCGCCGCAAACAAGGTGCCGCGGACTTCCGCGATGTCGTCGACGTAGGTCGCGGCGCCTGCCACCTGCGCGCGCGCGCTCTCGTGGGGTCGCGATACGCCGGCTGCGCTGGCCGCCGCTGGCGGCACATCCGCACTGCGCCCGGCCAGTGGCGGGCGGGCCGCAGGATGGGAGCCGCAGGTGCCATCGTCCGAGGCCGGTCGCGGCACCGGCCTGGCGCGAACGGAGACCTTGCGGGCCGGCAACGGGAGCTTCTCGGGCGCGTTCATACGGCATTCTCCTCGGCGGGTGTGAAGGACTCCAAGTTGATCGCCTGCGTGCCCTGGCTCTCGAGCCAGTAGCGCTGCAGCAGGTTGCCAAGCACCTCGCTGCGGTAGCCGGCGCTGGCGCGCATGTCCGAAATCGGCGCGAACTCGCCGCGCAGCGTCTGCATCGCGCTGCGCACCAGTTCGGGTGTCCAGGGCTGGCCGACCAGCGCGGCTTCGGTCTTGCGTGCCCGCGCCGGCGTGGCGGCGACACCACCGGCCCCGATCGACGCCGACCGAACGAAACCACCTTCGATGCGCAGGCACAGGGCCAGGCAGATGGCCGAGATGTCGTCGTCGTAGCGTTTGGAAATCTTGTACACGCGCGAAAACTCGTTGGCCACCGGCAGCGGTGTCTTGATCCAGGCCAGCACCTCGTCGGGGGCCATCACGTTCTTGCGGTATCCGGTGTACAGGGCTTCGAGCGCCAGCTCGCGGTGAGCGCGCCGGCTCATCAACACCACGCTCGCGCCCAGCGCGATCAACAGCGGCATGGCGTCGCCGATCGGGGAGCCATTGGCTACGTTGCCACCCAGGGTGCCGGCGTTGCGCACCGGCAGGCCGGCGAACCGGTTGGCGAAGACGCGCAGTTGCGGCCGGCTCTGCGCCAGCGCGGCGAACGCGTCCGACAGGGGCACCGCGGCGCCGATCGCAACATGGTGCGGGTAATACTCGACCCGGCGCAGCTCTGCCACCCGCGTCAGGTCCAGCACCTGGGCGAATTCCATGTGCATCTTCGTGACCCACAGGCCCACATCGGTGCAACCGGCCACGATTTGTGCATCGGGGTTGTCGGCGCGCGCATCGAGCAGCCCATCGAGCGTGCGTGGTGACATATAGGCCGCCGCCGCCGCAGCTCGACCGCTGCGGGCCGGCGCGCGGGTCGCAAGCGGCTCCGGCCGGTCTGCCACACCGGAGTCCATGGAGGCGAGCTGCTGCAGTTGCGCCAGCAACCGCGCTTCGTCCACGTCCACCCGCGGGTGCTCGCCCATCCTTTGCGCTGCCTCCAGGATCGGCTTGTAGCCGGTGCAGCGACACAGGTTGCCCGAGAGCTCCTCCTGTGCCAGCGCGCGCGAAACTGGCCGGCCCCGGCACACGTGGTTCTGGTACATGCCGAACAGGCTCATCACGAAACCCGGTGTGCAGAATCCGCACTGCGACCCGTGGCACTGGACCATCGCTTCCTGCGCCGGATGCAGGGCGCCGCCCGCGCCGGCCAGGTCCTCGACCGTCCACAAGGCCATGCCGTCGACCGAGTGGGCCAGCCGGATGCAGCTGTTGACCGCCCGGTAACGCAACTGGCCGCCCTCGGCTTCCCCGAGCACCACGGTGCAGGCGCCGCAGTCGCCCTCGCCACATCCCTCCTTGGTGCCGGTGCAGGCCAGATCCTCCCGCAGCACTTCAAGCAGGGTGCGGCTGGGGGGTACATTTTCCAGCGAAACCAGTTGGCCGCGCCGGATGAAACGGATTGCTTGGGTGTTCATGGGTTGGTGTCCTTGGGCGCGAGGGTAAAACAGGAGGCGCGCGGTTGCCATACGCGCTAGCATATGACGTCAATGTCACCCACAGTATGAGAGATCACGCCATCTTCGACAAGATCGACCTTCATCTGATCAGGGTCCTTCATACCGTGTTGACTGAACGCAGCGTTTCGCGAGCCGCCATCCGACTGGGCATGCACCAGCCGGCGGTCAGCGCGTCGCTCAAGCGCCTGCGCGATTTCGCGGGTGACCCGTTGCTGGTGCGCTCTGGCAGCGGCATGGTGGCCACCGAGGCCGGGTTGCACATGATCGAACCGAGTGCCAGCATCCTGCGCGGCGCCGAGATGCTGTTTGCCGACGTGCGTGGCTTCGAGCCCGCGTCGGCGCGCGCCACCTTCCGCCTTGCCGCCAGCGACTACCTCGACAGCCTTTTCCTGCCCCGGCTGGTCGCCCGGGTCAAGGCGCTGGCGCCGCTTTGCCACATCGAGATCCAGCCCTTGTCGGCGGACTCGGACTACCGTGCCCACCTGGCCCAGGGCGATGTCGACATCGTCATCGGCAACTGGACCACGCCGCCGCAAGACCTGCACCTGGGGGTGTTGTTCGACGACGAGGTGGTGTCCATGGTGTCGGCTCAGCATCCCGCAGTGCGCCGCGGCTGGGACAGCGCCGCCTGGCTGGCGGCCGACCATGTCGCCCCCGGCGCAACCCATCCCGGTGCCAAGGGCGTACTCGAGGAACATCTTTGTTCACTCGGCCTGGAGCGCAACATCACGACCCGCGTGGCGCATTTCAGCCTGATCCCGGCCATGGTGGCGTCGACGCTGCTGGTACTGACCACCGGCAGCAAATACTGCGAACGCTACGTGGGGAGTCTGCCGGTGCGGATCCTGGCCTGCCCGATCGCGTTTCCGCGCATGCGTTATTACCAGCTGTGGCACGAGCGCACCCATGCCTCGGCCGCGTCGCGCTGGCTGCGGGAGCGGGTCAAGGAGGTGGCATCCAATTTGCAAGCTGAAGAAAAGCCTGGCGTGGCGCGCGAACGATAACCCGTTGCCACCCGCAGCAGCCCCCGCCGGTACCAACAAGAAGAGAAGGAGACGCCCCAGCATGACAACCCCCAGACTGCACCTTTCGGGAATCACCAAACGTTATCCGGCCGTGGTTGCCAACAGCGACGTGTCGTTGACCGTCATGCCGGGCGAAACCCATGCGGTGCTGGGCGAAAACGGTGCCGGCAAGTCGACCCTGATGAAGATCATCTACGGGTCGGTCAAGCCCGACGAAGGCAGCGTCATGTTCAACGGGCAACCGGTGCACATCCGCAATCCGCAGGAGGCGCGCGCGATGGGCATCAGCATGGTGTTCCAGCACTTCAGCCTGTTCGACACCATCACCGTGGCCGAAAACGTGTGGCTGGGGCTGGCCAAGACCCTGACCCTGGACGAAGTGACCCACAGCATCGTCGGCAAGGCCCAGGAGTACGGTCTGGACATCGACCCGGCCCGCCCGGTCCACACCCTGAGCGTGGGTGAGATGCAGCGGGTGGAAATCATCCGGGCCCTGCTGACCAACCCAAAATTGCTGATTCTGGACGAACCGACCTCGGTGCTCACGCCGCAGGCGGTCGAGAAGTTGTTCGTGGTG
>JANLQZ010000797.1:0-2166 GCA_031368125.1 Betaproteobacteria bacterium | reverse complement strand
TTTCAACAAGACGCTGAAGAAGGAAAACCGGTACTCGCGTTACCTGGCCGATTCCGCCGCCAATCGACGCACCAATCCGTTGGTGGACGTGGTCAGGAATTGCCAGAAGGTCGAGGCCCACCCGATCGATCTGCGACCAGGCGACAAGATCACCTATGTTCCGCAGGGCACCGAGGGTTATCTCGTGAGCGTGAATTCCGGTGCCGCGCTCTACAACCAGGGGGCGACGAAGCTCAGGGCCGGGCGCGACGCGAGCATCTACCTGAGTTATCCGGGTTTTTCATTTCCGGTACCCGGTCTTGCCGAGCCGATCAGTACCTTGATCGTCAATGAAGACGGCGCCATCACGGCCAGGACGGCGTCCGGTATCGGCGGCATCGACGACAACGGCTCGCCCTGGTATTCGCGCGGCCAGCTGTTGCTGAGCAACCGCTTCACGATCGCTGCCCTGATGAAGAACCTCGACAGCAATGCGGCCGCGACGGGCGGCGGAGTGTTTGGTTATTTCGATGCGCCAAACAACCGCGTCATCGTGACCTACAAGGGTGTTCCTTCGGTCGGAACGACCGCGCCCAACACCCTGCAGGTGGCGGTGTATGCGAGCGGGAAGATCGAAATCATCGTCGGAGAGCTCGCAGCCACCGGCGCAGGATTTTCGCCCGGCATCCTCGGAACCATCGGCCTGGCGACCGGCCAGACGAAGGCGAAAGACCTGCGCAACGTCAACCCGATCAGCTTCAGCCAGATGCGCGATCGCACCCCGGTGTTCATGCGTTTCGACGCCACCCATGCGATCTACGAGCAGTTCTATGCGGGCATCGGCGGCGCGTGCGGACACGATGATGGCGAGTCCGACGACGAAGCCAGCAATTGAGCGGGACCGGTCGAACCAGGCGTTGTTCGACCACGCGGCGTGGGGCGTGGGCCTCGTGCCGCGCCGCGTCCGGCCACCAGGGCCGCGCTGCCGGCAATCGACCCGCCGCCCATCGGCAGGTTGAGGATCAGCAACATCGGGTTGCCGATCTACAGCGATGCAATCAGGGCCAACACCAGCGCGGCCGAAGTGGTGAACAGTTGCGGCCCGGGCCAGTTTCTACTCGGTGGCGTAACTCAGGAAGGTCGGTATCTCGCTGCCGCCGACAGGGATGGTGCCCGCCACGAAGCGCTGACACGGCAGCAAATGCAGCGCCGCCGTAACAACACGATGAACACCTCGCGGTGCGCGCGATGGTGGCCCAGCCCGGACCAGGACGCGAATGCGCCAACCGGCGACTGGTTCAGCGGTACACGCTGGCATTTGGCCTGTTTGAGCTACATTCCAGCGATGGCACCAACCGTCGTTCGAGATGGGCAATTCCGGCTGTTCTTCTTTTCACGTGAAGAGCCCCGAATCCACGTGCATGTTGCGCATCCAGACGGGGAAGCCAAGTTCTGGTTGACACCAGACGTCGCGCTGGCAAATGCAACCGGCTTGTCCGAGCGTCAACTTCGCGAAGCCAGCAATGTAGTACTGGCACATCTTGAGGAGATTCGTGATGCATGGAATCACCACTTCGGCGTGTGAGGTAACGCATGTATCGCGGCACGGCTTCTGGCTGCTGCTCGGTGACGAAGAGTTGCTGGTGCCATTCGAGCAGTTTCCATGGTTCAGGAAGGCGACAATCGAGCAACTCTCGAACGTCGAGTGGCCAACACCGGACCATCTGTACTGGCCGCACCTGGACATCGATCTATCCGTCGAATCCATCCGCAACCCCGCTGCATTTCCGCTGCAAGCCAGGGACGCGGACTGACCTGCCGAAGCAGGGTCCTGACTACCTGTAATGCAATCATCACAGTCACAACAGCCGCGGCGTGCATCGTGGTAGCGACGGTCTGGCGGGCCGCGAGCAGGCGATTCTCGAGCGGCAGCCGAAGCTCCCTGCGCCTGCAGAAATCGGTACCGACCGTATTTGGATCATCGAGTGGCTTTTGTCCAGCGACAAGCCTGCTGCCTGATCTCGGCAAGACTGCATCGAGCGTCATTCGACAAGGCAGTCTGGACGACAAAGCGCCTTCCGTACCGCCAGCGCGGCAATGCAAACCGCAATTCGGGAGTTATGCCCGAGCGCGCCACATCCGCAGCGCCCGCGGCAGCACCAGCACCGCCACCACGATCGCCAGCAG
>JANLQZ010000793.1:0-1937 GCA_031368125.1 Betaproteobacteria bacterium | reverse complement strand
GATGTGGGGCGAATCCGCACCGGCCAACGCGCCACGTTCACGGTCGATGCGTTTCCGGGTCAGATATTCGAGGGCTCGGTGCGCCAGGTGCGCAAAGCCGCGCAGACCATCGCCAACGTGGTGACTTATGTCGCGGTGGTGGGGTTTTCGAATACCGGCGGGCGCCTGCTGCCGGGCATGACCGCCAACGTGCGGGTGGTGACGGACGCGCGCGACAACGTGCTCAAGGTGCCCAATGCCGCACTGCGCGTGCGCATCGCGGGTGTCGAGCCGCCCGCTGCCGCCGCATCCGGGCCTGCCGCCGGCGCGTCGGGCGTCAGCACTGGCAACGCCGGCGGCTGGTCCTGGATTTCGCCGGCCCAGGCCCAGCCTGCGGGTGGGTCGGGTGGCGGCCTGGCCGCGCAACGCGAGCGCCTGGTTGCGGGCCTGCAACTCGACGTCGAACAACAGGCCAAACTCGATGCGATCAGCGCCGAGATGCGACCACGGTTCATGGCCTTGCGCGAACTCGCAGAATCCGAACGGGCGGCGTCGCGCGCCAGGCTGCTCGGCGAAATGCAGCAAAAGATCAATGCCATGCTGACTCCCGACCAGCGCGCTGCGTATGAATTGATGCAGGCCAGGGCGGCCGGTGCGGCAGGCAGCACGACTTCGGCCGCGAGCGGCGCGCGCATGGCCGCGGGCGCAGTGGCGAAACCGAAGGCGGACGGCGCGCAGGCAGGGGTCCTCCCAGCGGCGGCCACGGCGGCCGCGCCGGGCCAGAGTCCGCCTGTCGCGGCGAGCGCCGCCGCGGCTGTTGGCGCGGTGGGCCGGGCAGCGGCAGCGCTGCCCGTGACACCGGCGGCGGGCGATGCGCCAGGGCCGGGCGCCGCAACCTCGCCTGGCGGCGGACCATTGGCCGAGTTCCGCAATCGCCTGGTGGCGGAACTGCGCATGGGCACCGAGCAGGCGGGCAAGGTCGACGCGATGATGGCCGATGTGCGCCCCAAGTTCATGGCGCTGCGCGACCTGGCGGCCGAAGAACGGCCCAAGGCGCGTGAGCGCATCCTGGCCGACCTGCGCGCGCGCATAGGCGACACGCTTACGCCCGAGCAAAAACCGAAATACGCCGCCCTGCTGGCGGAAACGGCGGGGCGCGCCAGCACCCGCGGCAGGATCTACCTGTTGGGAGACGACGGCAAACCCAAGGCATTCAATGTGCGCCTGGGCATCACCGACGGCACCAGCACCGAACTGCTGGTCGGCCCGGGTGGCCAGAATGCAGCCGAACTGCAGGAAGGGGCGGTGGTCATCGTGGGTATACAAACCCCCTCCGGTGGTGCTTCTTCCGGCTCCGGGCGGCCCGCGGCCGGTCCGCGCCTGCCTTTCTAGGGCGCCTGATGGCAGCCACTGCGGTCACGTTGATCCGGGCACGGGACATCACCAAGACCTATGTGATGGGAGACCAGACCGTGCATGCGTTGCGCGGCGTGTCGCTCGACATCCACGAAGCGGACTTCGTTGCCATCATGGGTGCATCGGGCTCGGGCAAGTCGACGCTCATGAACATCCTGGGCTGCCTCGACTTGCCCACCACCGGGGCATACGAACTCGCCGGTGAAGCGGCAGAAACCATGCGACCGGACCAGCTCGCGTCGATCCGCAACCGGCGCATCGGTTTTGTGTTCCAGCACCTGAACCTGTTGCCGCGCACCAGTGCGCTGGAAAACGTGGAGCTGCCCATGGTGTACGGCGGCGTGGGCACGGTCGGCCGGGGCCAGCGCGCGGCCGATGCGTTGCGCCAGGTCGGACTGGGCGAACGATTCGAGCACACGCCGTCGGAGTTGTCGGGCGGCCAGCAGCAGCGGGTGGCGATCGCCCGCGCGCTGGTGAACCGTCCGCAGCTGATCCTGGCCGACGAGCCCACCGGTGCGCTCGACTCCACGACCAGCGAAGAA
>JANLQZ010000516.1:0-8852 GCA_031368125.1 Betaproteobacteria bacterium | reverse complement strand
GTGGCGCAGGCGCAGCAGTTGGCCGAGCGGGTACGCGAGGCGGTTTCGGCCTCCGCTCAGCTAAAGCTGCAGGGACAAGAAATTCAAGTGACCGTGAGTATTGGTGCAGCCGGCGCGACCGTCGGTCAGGCGCTGCCGCTGGACGGGTTGATCCAACTCGCGGACCGCGCCCTATACAAGTCAAAACGCGCCGGGCGGGACCGTGTGTCCACTTATTTTCACGAGAACAGCAGCGCAGCGGATCGCCAGCGCGCGCCAGGGCAACCGGCGGTTTTTCAGACCTGAACGGGCCTGGGCATGTGCTTCGGTCAGGCTCTCCAACCGAACTGCATCAGCCACTGCGTTGTTGCGCCGGCCAAGACCATTGCCGCATAAGTCGCCATCGTGCCGTCACGCCCGGACAGCCAGAGTCCGGCTACCATAACTGTGCCGCAAGCCGCAAGATTCACTGCTACCTGCAAGATCAGAGATCGGCTTGGCGCGTTCGTCGCAAACAGCACGCGTGCGAGCAGCGGCAATGCCACTGCCAACGCAGCGGCTGGTGCGCCGAAGTTCAGCAGGTGGTTGATCGTGTCGAGCGCGCCCATGGTGCCGCAAATTTTATAATGTCGCGAAACCAACATTTATGGCAGTCTGGGCTTTAGGCATCAACCATACAACCGCTCCGCTGGACCTGCGCGGTCGGTTTGCGTTTGCCAGCGAGCAAATGGAGCCCACCTTGCGGGGGTTGCGTCGCGCACTGTCACGCGAGCCGGAAGCAGCCATCATCTCGACCTGCAATAGAACCGAAATCTATTGCGCGGCGGACCAGGCCGAACTCGAGCCGACCTTGGAATGGCTGGCCAGTTGCGGCGGCGTGCCGGCATCTTTGTTGCGAACTCACGCATACACGCTCGAAGACGGACTGGCTGCCCGGCATGCGTTTCGCGTTGCAAGCGGGCTGGACTCCATGGTTTTGGGTGAGCCCCAAATTCTGGGACAACTCAAGGACGCGGTACGTGCAGCCCAGCAAGCGGGCGCGTTGGGCACAACGCTCAGCCAATTATTCCAGCGCTCGTTTGCCGTGGCCAAGCAAGTGAGGTCGTCGACCGAGATCGGCGCCCACTCGATCAGCATGGCTGCCGCCACCGTGCGGCTGGCCGGGCAGTTGTTTGAAAACCTGGGTGAAGTCAAGGTCCTGTTTGTCGGGGCCGGTGAAATGATCGAACTGTGTGCGACCCATTTCGCCGGCAAGACACCGAAGTCGATCACGGTCGCAAATCGCACACTGGAACGCGGCGAGAACCTCGCCGCGCAATTCGGCGGCTCGGTCATGCGGCTGGCAGACCTGCCGGAACGGTTGCACGAATTCGATGCGGTGGTGAGTTGTACCGCCAGTACCCTGCCCATCATTGGCTTGGGCGCGGTCGAAAGGGCGCTCAAGCGACGCAAGCATCGACCCATGTTCATGGTGGATCTGGCGGTGCCGCGCGACATCGAGCCCGAGGTCAAGGCCTTGCAGGATGTCTATCTGTATACGGTAGATGACCTTGCCGGAGTGGTCCAGACTGGCCAGGCCAGCCGCCAGGCTGCCGTGGCCCAGGCGGAGGCCATCATCGATGCGGGCGTACAAAGCTTCATGCATTGGGTCGACCAGCGCGGCACCGTGCCACTGATCCAGCAACTCAACGCGCAGACTGACGAATGGAGGGCAGCAGAAATCGAGCGCGCCCGAAAGATGCTGGCCAAGGGGGAAAGCATTGATGCCGTCCTCGAAGCGCTCTCCAAGGGCCTGACCCAGAAATTGCTGCATGGCGCGTTGGCTGAATTGCACGCCGGGGACGCCAGCGCGCGCGCGCTGGCCAGTTCTGCCGTGAAACATTTTTTCCTGCGCAGAGAGCGTTAGCGACGCTTGTTGCCGCCCGTGCCATGGCAACATGTTGTGCGATGCGCCCGGCCCTGCTGCCGGCGCGACGCACCCGAACCAGACTCCTTGCAACGAGACTCCAGTCCCCATGAAAGCATTTTTTCGTCAACAGCTCGATCGCTACGCGATGCGCCAGGGAGAACTGGAGTTCCTGCTGTCACGCGAAGACATCATGAAGGACATGGAACAGTTCCTTGTCTTGTCACGCGAGCATTCCGATGTCGCCGCGGTGGCTGGCCGCTGGGCCCGTTATCGCCAACGCGAAGCGGAACTGGGCGCTGCACGTGAATTGCTCGACGCGTCTGCCGAAGACCCGGAAATGGCCACGCTGGCACAAGAGGAAATTGACACCGCGACGTCCGAGCTGGCACAACTCGAAGTCGAGTTGCAGCGCATGTTGTTGCCACGGGACCCCGACGACGCACGCAACGCATTCATGGAGATCCGCGCCGGCACCGGAGGCGACGAATCTGCGCTGTTTGCGGCCGACCTGCTGCGCATGTACACGCGTTACTGCGAACGGCGGGGCTGGAAGGCAGAAATCATCAGCGAATCGGTCAGCGAACTCGGCGGCTACAAGGAGGTTGTGCTCCGTATTGTTGGCGCGCATGCCTATGGGGATCTCAAGTTCGAGTCCGGTGGCCACAGGGTACAACGTGTACCAGCCACCGAGACCCAGGGGCGCATCCACACCAGCGCATGCACGGTGGCAGTACTCGCCGAACCGGATGAATCGGTGGCGGTGCGGATCAATCCGGCCGACCTGCGGATCGACACCTACCGGGCCAGCGGCGCAGGCGGCCAACACATCAACAAGACCGACTCGGCGGTGCGTATTACCCACATTCCCACCGGGATCGTTGCCGAGTGCCAGGACGACCGAAGCCAGCACCGCAACAAGGCCAAGGCGATGCAGGTCCTGTCGGCCAGGATTCAGGAAAAAGACCGCTCCGAGCGCGCGGCCAAAGACGCCGCCGAGCGCAAGAGCCTGATCGGCACCGGCGACCGGAGCGACCGGATCCGTACCTACAATTTCCCGCAAGGCCGCCTGACCGACCACCGAATCAATCTGACGCTGTACAAACTGCTGAGCATCACGGAGGGCGATCTGGACGACGTGGTGCAGGCATTGAAGGCGGCACAGGCGGCCGAGCAACTGGCAGCGCTCGAAGTGGGCACCGCGGCCGCCTGACGACCGCAGCGTCTCGCCACATCTGCAGCACTGCTCGAGATCGGCCCCGCCATGAAGCACACCATTTGCTGAGCTCGGGCGTATGAAAGACATCGCGCAAGCCCTCATGGTGGCCCGGAATCTGGGAGTGGACCGGTTGGACGCACAGCTGTTGCTGTTGCACGCGATCGGTACCGCGCCAGCCAACTTCGGCGCACACAGGGCCTGGCTGCTTGCCCACGATGACGAAGCCGTGGATGCAAGTGCGGCTTGCAGGTTCGAGCGATATCTTCGACGGCGACTGGCAGGCGAGCCCATCGCCTACATCACTGGATACAAAGAATTCTTTGGCCTGGGTCTCAGCGTTGACGCACGCGTCCTGGTGCCGCGTGCGGATTCGGAGACACTGGTGGCGTGGGCGTTGGAATTGTTGGCCGGTCCGATTGCGGCCGGCTTCGCCCCGCCAACAGCGGTCCTGGACCTGGGCACAGGCAGCGGCGCGATCGCGCTTGCTGTCAAACACACCCGACCCGAAATCCAGGTTGACGCCGTCGACGCGAGCCTGGACGCTTTGAAGGTGGCATGCGCCAACGCTGCCAGACTACGGCTGGAAGTGAAGTTCAGCCACGGTTCGTGGTTGGACCAGGTGAAGCGCCACTACCACTGCATCGTCGCCAATCCACCTTATGTCGCCGCCGAAGATCCCCATATGGCGGCGCTCACGCACGAACCGGTGATGGCTCTGGTTTCCGGTCCGGACGGGCTGCAGGACATCCGGCACATCATCACGGCGGCGAAGGCGCATTTATACGCCGGCGGATGGTTGCTGGTCGAGCACGGATTCGACCAGGCCGAACGCGTTCGCGACCTGTTCGCCCAGGCGGGTTACCGTCAAATCGAATCGAAGCGCGACCTCGGCGGCAACACACGTTGCACCGGCGGTTCGATCTCGCTCACAATACCCGTGGCTGCCGCCACCGACCCCGCGCACTGAGGACAAAGATGCTGTTCATGGTCATCGAGCGTTTTCGTGACAACGACATTGTCCCGGTCTACCAGCGCGTGCAGGATAGCGGGCGCATGCTGCCGGATGGCTTGAGGTACATCGACAGCTGGGTGGAGCCGAGCTTCAGTCGCTGCTTTCAGTTGATGGAGTGCGATGAACTGGTACTGCTGCAGCAATGGGTGCTGCAGTGGCGCGGCACCGGTGTCGCGTTCGAAATCATTCCCGTCGTCGGCAGTGCACAAACCCGGGACGTCGTCGCGCGGCACCTGAAGCCGCCGGGAGTCCAGGATGCTTGAAATACGCCCCAATTGCGAATGCTGCGACCGGGACCTGCCCAACGAGTCGCAGGAAGCCCGCATTTGCAGCTTCGAATGCACGTTTTGCAGCAGCTGTGCCATCGACCGGTTGCACAATACTTGTCCCAACTGCGGAGGTGAGCTGCTGATGCGGCCACGCCGGCCCAGCGACAAGCTGGCGAAATTTCCTGCTTCCACGCGGCGCATCGTCAAGCCCCTTGGGTGCGGCGCGGCGGATGCGTCCATCCGGAGCGACTGAGCGAACACGCCGCCCTACCGATCCGGCAACACTGGCGACATGGGCGTCCGGATGATGAAATAATGGACTATTAACCGATCGAGGAGTACCTAAATGAGTGACGCGCAACAACGCATCGATGACCTCGTCAAGTCCAACGAAGTCCTGCTTTTCATGAAAGGCAATGCGAGCTTTCCGCAATGCGGCTTCTCTGGCCGTGCGATTCAGATACTCAAGGCCTGTGGCGTCGAACCGAAAGCGATCACGACGGTAAACGTGCTGGAGGACCCGGAGATTCGGGCCGGCATCAAGGACTACAGCAAGTGGCCCACGATTCCCCAGTTGTACGTCAAGGGCGAATTCATCGGCGGGTCGGACATCATGATGGAAATGTACGAAAACGGCGAGTTGCAGCAAGTGCTTGCGAAACAGGGCTAGTTCGGCCACTGGTTGTCCGGCGTCGCCGTCGGCCACGGCACCACGAGATCGGCTTGTGGCCAGCCGTAGGTCAGGGGTGTGTTGGCATATTGGCAACAAATACCCCAAAGCGTCGTTTTTCTGGCCTTTGCGTCAGGCACATCCTGTGTTTGAATGGGCACACAGTGTGTCGCAACGGAGGCAGCAATGGAATACCACAAATCTGTTTCTCGGTCTTCATCGTTCCATTTGCCGGTTGCGCAGATGCGCCGGGTTTTCAAGCCCGACGAAGTGGAGCGCAAACTGGCCAGGCTGCCCGAGCGTGATCACGACAGTCTGCGCGCGACCTACCAGCGCATGCTTGATCGCGGCCCACAGCGGTTCCAGGTCAAACCGGCTGGGGTTCCGGACATGGCGGCACTGTACGAATCACTTCCCAATTTCACGGAAGTACTAGACGATCTCAAGCGCCATGTCGCTTTGTCGCAAGACAGCCGCGACGGGCTGGAAGTGACCCCCATCCTTCTGCTCGGTCCTCCAGGCATAGGAAAGACCCATTTCGCCCGCAAACTCGCCGACCTCCTTGGCACCGGCATGAGTTTGGTCTCGATGGGGTCGATGACGGCCGGCTGGCTGTTGTCGGGTTCTTCCTCGCAGTGGAAGGGCGCCAAACCTGGCAAGGTGTTCGAGGCGTTGGTCGACGGCGAATATGCCAACCCGGTGATCGTCGTCGATGAAATCGACAAGGCCAGTGCCGAAGCGCAGTACGACCCGCTGGGTGCCCTGTACAGCCTGCTCGAACACGACACCGCGCAAAACTTCACCGACGAGTTTGCCGAGGTCGCGATCGACGCCAGCCAGGTAATCTGGATCACCACGGCCAACGACGAAAGCGCGATTCCCGAGCCGATCCTCAACCGCATGAACGTTTTCGAGGTGCGGCCCCCATCCCCGGAAGCCGCACGCTTGATTGCCGGTAACCTTTACCGCTCGATTCGCGGCGAGCACGGCTGGGGCGAGCGATTTGAGCCCGAGCCCAGCAGCGAATTACTGGACCAGTTGGGTGATCTGGCACCGCGCGAAATGCGTCGAGCCCTGATGACGGGATTCGGGAATGCCCGACTGGAGCAACGCGACTGCGTCACGCTTGCGGACTTGCCCAAGGCATCGACCAGAAAAGGGACGATCGGTTTCCTGCAATAACGCGGATCAGCAACTTCGCGAATGGCCGATCAGGGCCGGGCGAACACCCACTGCCGGCTGGCTTCCAGGACCGCGTGCGGATACGGCGCCTTACCGCGGGAGCCGTTGTAACGCCCCAACGCCATGAAAAGGCTACCGTTTTCGCGATCTAGGTAATGGCGCAGGATGACGCAGCCAAATCGCAGGTTCGTCTGCATGTGAAATAGGCGGGAAGCGTCGCTCTCGCCGTCGCCCAGGACGCGGGTCCAGAACGGCATCACCTGCATGTAGCCGCGCGCACCCACACTGGACACCGCGAACTTGCGAAAAGCACTCTCGACCTGGATCAGCCCCAATACCAGCGTCGAATCCAAGCCGGCGCGCCTGCTCTCGTACCAGACGGTTTGCAGGAATTCCTTTCTGGTTTCGAGGTCTGGTTTTCGTCGCTGAAGCCGTTCACTCATGGCCGCCAGCCAGCGCAGGTAGTCGATGCGCGACGCCGTGTTCTGGAATTCCGGCACTGGCGGCGCCTTGCTCGCGATCGCTGCGCTGAGTGCCGTTCGCACTGAATCGACCAGGGGCTCTTCCAGTTGCCCCCCGGCAATCCCGGGGACGTGAAAAACGCCCAGACCCAAACCCGACAAGATGGAGATCAGACATGTTCGGCGCACCACCGCGCCAGCCGCTCCATCGACACCACCTTCAAAAGCTGTCATTTCCCCAATCTGGCCTGCAACATACCAAAAACCCCGTCGACCGGCAGTTTGGTGGCAGTCGGGTCACGCCGGTGTTGATACTCGACTTGCCCGTCCTTGAGTCCTCGGTCACCAATCGTAATGCGATGTGGCACGCCGATCAATTCCCAATCGGCAAACATCGCGCCCGGGCGCTCTCCCCGATCATCCAGAATGGCGTCGATACCGGCATCGAGCAGTTGCGTGTAGAGCCAGTCGGCCGCCGCCTTGACGTCGGGGCTGCGAGCGGCGCCGATCGGACAAATTACCACGGTGAATGGCGCAATCGCGTCTGGCCAGATGATGCCGCGTTCGTCATGGTTTTGCTCGATGGCAGCCGCAGGCAAGCGGCTGATACCGATTCCGTAACAGCCCATTTCCATGAATTGCGGCTTGCCGTTCGTGTCCAGGAAACTCGCGTTCATCGCTCGGCTGTATTTTGTTCCGAGGTAGAAGACGTGGCCGACCTCGATGCCGCGCTCGATCGCCAGCACGCCTTTGCCATCGGGTGATGGGTCGCCTGCAACCACATTGCGCAAGTCAGCCACGATTTCTGGCTCGGGCAGGTCGCGCCCCCAGTTCACGCCCGTAAAGTGAAAGTCCGCCTCATTGGCCCCACAAATCCAGTCGGCCATGACTGCCACCTCGCGATCGGCCACGACGCGCACAGGTCGGCGCATGTTGATCAAGCCGAGATAACCGGGTTTGCAACCGAAATGGGCATCGATCTCCTCCAGCGTCGCAAAACGAAATCCACCCTCCATACCGGCAATCTTGCCGGCCTTGACCTCATTGAGTTCATGGTCGCCGCGCAACATCAGCAACCAGATCTGCGCGTTCGCAACCTCTCCTTGTGCCGTCTTCTCTTCGGTCGCAACCACCAGCGATTTCACTGTGTGTTGCAGCGGCACACCCAGGTACTGGGCCACATCCGCACAGGTGCTTTTCCCGGTCGTGGCCGTCTTTGTCAAGGCCTGCGCGCCAACCGGCCTTACAACGTGTGGCGCCTTTGCCTCGGCCTTCTCCATGTTCGCGGCGTAGTCGCTATCGGGGCAATAGACGATCGCGTCTTCCCCTGTGGCAGCGATTACCTGGAACTCCTCACTCAGGTCGCCGCCAATGGCGCCGCTGTCGGCCGCCACTGCCCGGTAGCGCAGTCCGAAACGGTCAAAAATTCTGCGGTAGGCCTTTGCCATCACCTCGTAACTTGTCTTCGCGCCCGTCGCATCCCGATCGAAGCTGTAGGCGTCCTTCATGATGAATTCACGCCCGCGCATCAGAACGAAACGAGGTCGCCGCTCGTCGCGGAACTTGGTCTGGATTTGGTACAAATTGAGCGGCAACTGCTTGTAGCTCTTGATGTCCTGGCGGGCAATGTCCGTCACCACCTCTTCACTCGTGGGTTGGACGACGTAGTCACGTTGGTGTCGGTCCTTGATGCGCAGCAGCTCCGGGCCCATCTTGGCGAAACGCCCGGTTTCCTGCCAGAGCTCGGCTGGCTGAACCACTGGCATGGAGACTTCGATCGCGCCAGCGCGGTTCATTTCCTCCCGGACGATCGCCTCGATCTTGCGAATGACGCGCAATCCCATCGGCATATAGCTGTAGATTCCGGCCCCCAGTTTCTTGATCATCCCGGCACGCGTCATCAGTTTGTGGCTGGCGACCTCGGTATCGGCCGGAGCCTCTTTCAGGGTTGAAATGAAAAACTGGGAGGCCTTCATGGTGCGAGTCGGGACACTGGACTGGACTGGACCTATTGATCCACAGCGCATGCTGTGCATAATGGACTCAGTTTAGAAATTGGGGTTTGATTATGCTTGACCGGGACGGCTTTCGGCCCAACGTCGGCATCGTCCTGCTCAACCAGAAGAATCAGGTTTTCTGGGGTAAGCGCATTCG
>JANLQZ010000628.1:0-1707 GCA_031368125.1 Betaproteobacteria bacterium | reverse complement strand
GCGCTTGTCGTCCTTGGGCACCACCTGCGCGGCCGCATAGTCGGGGCTCAAGGCAGCCAGCAACATGCCGGCCGTCATGCCGCCAACGGCGAACTTCTGGGCCTTCTGCAGAAATCCACGACGGTCGATGGCGCCATGGATGTAGTCGTTGAACAGGTCCAGCAGTTCCTGATCGAAGTCGGCGGCGGTTTTGCGTTGCATGGCTGCTCCAAAAAAAAGTCAGGATACCGACAGACCCGCGATGGCACAAAACGTTCCAACAATTCCCGACCCGATTGCGGGGCAGGGAAAACCCTGATGACTCAGGCTGCGTCCAGGCCCAGCAAGCGAACCGCATTGCCTTTGAGGATGCCCGGCATCACTTCGGGCTTGAAACCGGCGTCCTCGAAATCCTTCATCCAGCGGTCGGGCGTGATCAGCGGGTAGTCGCTGCCGAACAGGATGCGGTCCTTGAGCAGCGTGTTTGCGTACTGGACCAGTTGCTTGGGAAAGTACTTGGGGCTCCAGCCGCTCAGGTCGATCCACACGTTGGGCTTGTGGGTCGCCACGCTGAGGGCCTCGTCCTGCCACGGAAAACTCGGGTGCGCCATGACGATCTGCATGTCGGGAAAACTGATTGCCACGTCGTCCAGGTGCATCGGGTTGCTGTACTCGAGGCGCAACCCGCCACCACAACGCATGCCGCTGCCAATGCCGCTGTGGCCGGTGTGGAAGATCGCCGGCAGCTTGTATTCGTTGATCACTTCGTAGATCGGCCAGGCCATGCGGTCGTAGGGGTGGTACCCCTGCACCGTGGGGTGGAACTTGAAACCCTTGACGCCGTGCTGCTCGATCAGGCGGCGCGCTTCGCGGGCTCCCATCTTGCCCTTGTGCGGGTCGATGCTGGCGAAAGCGATCATCATGTCGCTGTTCGCCCTGGCCGCCTCGGCGATCTCCTCGTTGGGAATGCGCCGGCGGCCCATCTGGGTTTCCGCGTCGACTGTGAACATCACCAGGCCGATCTTGCGCTCACGGTAGTAGGCGATCGTCTCTTCGATCGTGGGGCGGCGGCTGTTGCGGAAGTACTTGTCGGCAGCGCGGTCGTACTCCTCGCCGTAGTTGTCGAACGGGTTCCAGCAACTGACCTCGGCATGGGTATGGGTGTCGATCGCGACCAGATTGCGGTAGTCCATGGAAGGCTCCTTTGATCAGGGAAAACACCGAGACAAACAACTGCGACAGCACTTGAGTTGGTTATATTTCATAACCATAATCCATCCAGCACCGAAAAGCAACCATGACCAACAAAGACATCCACCTCGAGCTGCGCGGACAACACAAGGAAGTCGCCGTGTTGCGGCTGACGCGTGCATCCAAACGCAATGCGCTCAACGACGGCCTGATCGCCGCGCTGCGCAGATTATTCGAGGAAATGCCGCACAGTGTGCGCGCGGCGGTGATCGTCGGCGACGGCGACCATTTCTGCGCCGGACTGGATTTGAGCGAGCTCCAGGAACGCGACGCCGGCCAGGGCCTGATGCATTCGCGCAGCTGGCATGCCGCTCTGGAAAAAGTCCAGTTCGGTCCGGTGCCGGTGGTGGCCGCGCTACACGGCGCGGTGGTCGGTGGCGGGCTGGAGCTGGCCAGCGCCTGCCATATCCGGGTCGCCGACGAGTCCACGTTTTACGCCCTGCCCGAAGGTTCGCGCGGCATCTTCGTCGGTGGCGG
>JANLQZ010000560.1:0-1566 GCA_031368125.1 Betaproteobacteria bacterium | reverse complement strand
TGGCGCGTATCGTGTCGGACATTCAGCTCACCCGCAAGATGAAGGTCGTGGACGATTGCGGCAACGGTATTGCCGGGGCGTCGGCGCCGGACATATTCCGCGCCATCGGTTGCGAGGTGATCGAGTTGTTCAGCGAGGTGGATGGCAATTTCCCCAACCACCATCCGGACCCGAGCAAGCCCGAGAACCTGCGCGACCTGATGGCTGCGCTGAAGAACTCGGACGCCGAACTGGGTCTGGCTTTCGACGGTGACGGCGATCGGCTGGGCATCGTCACCAAACAGGGCAACAACATCTACCCCGACCGCCAGATGATCCTGTTCGCGCGCGACGTGTTGTTGCGTGTGCCGGGCGGCACCATCATCTTCGACGTGAAGTGTTCGCAGCGCGTGGCGCCCGCGATCGAGGCCGCCGGTGGCGTTCCGATGATGTACAAGACCGGGCATTCGCTGATCAAGGCGCGCATGAAAGAGGTCGGCTCGCCGCTGGGCGGCGAGATGAGCGGGCACATCTTCTTCCAGGAGCGCTGGTACGGCTTCGACGACGGCACCTATGCCGGCTGCCGCCTGCTCGAGATCGTGAGCCGCTCGCCCGACGCCAACCGGGTGCTCGACGACCTGCCGACCAGTTTTTCCACGCCCGAGATCAACCTGGCCTGCGCCGAGGGCGAGCCGCCCGTGCTGGTTGCCAAGGCGGTGGCATTGGCCGCGTTTGCCGCGCCGGCCAAGCTCACCACGATCGACGGATTACGCGTCGACTGGCCCGATGGCTTCGGCCTGATGCGTTCGTCGAACACCACCCCGGTGCTGGTGTTGCGATTCGAAGGCCACACCCCACAGGCGCTGCAGCGCATCGAGGCCGACATGATGGCCCTGTTGCGGCGCGTCAAGCCCGACGCGCAGATCGGCGCCAGCGCGCATTGAGGTCGCAGCGCCTGTGCACCTGGGGTGTGATGGCCGCGGCTACTGCGGTCATTCAGCGCCCAACCTCAAACGACCAGCCCGTCGCGCTGGAGTTGGGCGCCGATTTCCGCGATGCGCCGCGTGCCGGCCTCCAAGGCCGTTGACTGGGTATGTACTGAATACGGCCCGAGCACCAATACATGGCCGTGTTTCGCGGCCGACCCGAGCAAGAACGCGCAATCGCCGCCGGCGCGAAACGACAAGCTGCCAGTCCCTTCTTCAAACACCGCCGCCCGCCACCACCCACTCGACGCCGCCACGGCGCACCACGTCTACCTGACCGGTCGAGGTCGCATGCTGGATATCGAAGCTCAGCGGGTAGGTCAGTGTGGCGATGCCCGAATGGGGATGGAAGCCGAAATTGGGTCCGGCTCCGCCCGCGGCATCCACGTAGTCCAGGAAGACGAAAGGCTTGACCAGTTCACCGATGTCGCCCGGGCTCATCAGGCGCGTAATCGGGCCATGGCGCCGCCCAGAGGTGCGCGTCGTGATCGGTCGTGGTTGGTTCATGCTGCGATCCCTGTTGCGACTTGGTTGCAGCTGTTCGGCGCGCTGCGCGGTTTCCATCATGCCAGCGCCTTGCCCGACAGCTTCTCCGATGCAT
>JANLQZ010000542.1:0-1553 GCA_031368125.1 Betaproteobacteria bacterium | reverse complement strand
TAGATCTTGCCGATCGAGGACTGGTACAGCGCCGCCTGCTCGAAGCGGCGGATGCGCCACATGTCGCGCCAGAACGACACCAGCTCGGCGGGTGACAAATCGTTTTCGCTCATGTGGTCAGCTCCAGTCGTTGCGGTTGCTCCAGGTATCCCACGATCGCCCCCAGCAGTTGGGCTGCCTGCACCCCGTCGTTCGCGCGGTGGTCGAACACCAGCGTCAGCCCGAGCTCGCTTGCGAAGTGCACGCTTTGCCCCGGCCCCTCGCGTGCCACCCGGTTCACCCGGCCCACGCCCAGGATCGCGACCTGCGGTGCCGAAATAATGGGCGCAAAGGCGTCCACACCCCAGCGACCGAGCGTGCTGATGGTGAACGAGCCGCCCAGCATGCTTGCGCCGTCGAGGCGGCCGGCGCGGGCGCTTTCGGCCAGCCGCCTGATTTCATCGCGCAACACGGCCACGCTCCTGGCTTCGGCTTGCGGCACGACGGCGGCCACCAGCCCGCCCGGTGTAGCCACCGCCAGCGCGAGGTTGACGTGGCGCGCGCGCTCGAACCCGTGGTCGTTGAGCCAGCCGTTGAAAGCCGGGTGTTCGCCCAGCGCCAGCGCGCAGGCGCGGGCGATCGCCGCCGTCAGGCTGGTGCCCCCCGCTTCGAGCAGCGCGCCGACATCGGCGTGTGATTGCAGCGCCACATGGGGAATCGATTGCCACGCGCGCTGCGTCGCGTCGGCGATCGCTCGGCGCATCGGCGAAAGTGGCGTGGGCCCGGCGGTGCTTGTCGCGCCGGTGGCCTGGCCAGCGACCACCGCGCTGCCCGCACCGGCTGCCCGGCCCGCCTCGGCATACGCGCGCACGTCGTCGCGCGTCACCATGCCGTCGTCGCTGCTCGGCACGACCGCCGACGGGTCGACCCCGAGTTGTTCGGCCAGTGCGCGGGCCGCCGGCGATATCTTCACGCGGCCCGAGCGCGCGGCGGGCAGCTCGGGCGCCGCGGTGGCCGCGGTCCCGCTGCTTGCCGGTGCATGCTGGGCGACCCCGGCATCCGGCGCCGCAGCCGATGGCGCTTCGAGCGCCTCACCCGGCAAACCCACCACACCGATGGTGGCACCCACCGGCACCACCGTGCCGCCGGGCACCGCGATGGCGAGCAATACGCCGTCGGCCGGTGATTCGACATCGAAGCTGGCCTTGTCGGATTCGACCACGGCGATGACCTCGCCCTGGCGCACGGCGTCGCCCACGGCCTTGAGCCATTCGCTGACCGTGCCCTCCTCCATCGTGTGGCCGAGGTTCGGCATGCCAATCTTCCAACTCATCGGTGTACCTTTGTGTTTCGCATTGCGGTGTTGTGCGCCCTGAAAGCGGTCGGTCGGCCCACTGCCTGACCACGGCGACCAACGGCCGCGTCGATTCCGGTTGTCATGAATGCCACGCCCCGCCGTCCACGTTGATCGTCTGCCCGGTCAGGTAGGACGCGCCCGGACCGCACAAAAATGTCACCACCGAGGCAATCTCGTGCGGCTCGCCAAAGCGCCCGAGCGGGATCGTGGCCAGGAT
>JANLQZ010000540.1:0-6583 GCA_031368125.1 Betaproteobacteria bacterium | reverse complement strand
CGCCAGCGCCAACGCTTTTTTCGCGCTCGGGTCGGTCAGCATCGGCAGCAACATGCTGACGGTGGGAAATGCGAACCTGCTGCTGGTGCATGGAACACCGATGCAGCAGGCCGTCTTCGCCGCCAACGAATTTTCGGGCCGGTGGGCCGGCACCATGTGCCTGAGCGAGCCTCAGGCCGGCTCCAGCCTGTCGTACATCACCACCCGTGCGATCGCTGACGGAGACGGCTCGCAGGGCGACCCGCTCGGGCCGCGTTACCGCCTGAGCGGCAACAAGATGTGGATCTCGTCGGGCGAGCACGAACTGACCGAGAACATCATCCATCTGGTGTTGGCCAAGATACCGGGACCGGATGGCAACCTGATCCCCGGCACCCGGGGCATATCGCTGTTCATCGTGCCCAAGAAGCTGGTCGATACGCGCGGCGCGCTGACGGGCGAACGCAACGACGTGGCACTGGCGGGGTTGAACCACAAACTTGGCTGGCGTGGCACCACCAACACTCTGCTCAACTTCGGTGAGGGCAAATACCCGGTGGCTGGCCGCGCCGGTGCGGTGGGTTACCTGGTAGGCCGCCCCCATGAAGGACTGCGGTGCATGTTCCACATGATGAACGAGGCGCGCATCGGTGTCGGTACCGCGGCCACGATGCTGGGCCTGGCGGGTTACCAGGCGTCACTCGACTATGCGCGCAACCGACCCCAGGGGCGCCCGGCCGGCCTCGCAGGCAAGGACCCATCGACGGCGCAGGTGCGGATCATCGAACATGCAGACATCAAACGCATGTTGCTGGCACAGAAGTCGTATTGTGAAGGCGCGCTGGCGCTGGAGCTGTACTGTGCCCGCCTGGTCGATGAAGACCACACCGGCCAGCCCGACGCGGCCGCCCAGGCACGCCTGCTGCTCGAAGTACTGACGCCGATCGCCAAGAGCTGGCCCAGCGAATGGTGCCTGGAAGCGAACTCGCTCGCGATCCAGATCCATGGCGGCTACGGTTACACGCGCGACTTTCCGGTGGAGCAGTACTGGCGCGACAACCGGCTCAACATGATCCACGAGGGCACGCATGGCATCCAGGCCATGGACCTGCTCGGCCGCAAGGTGCGGATCGACAACGGACGGGCGCTCGAACTGCTTTCCAGCAGGATAACGGGCACCGCGGCCGGCGCCCTTGCGTTGGCGGCGCTCGCACCGCACGCACGCGATCTCGAGCAGGCGTGGGCCCATGTCCGGTCCGCCACGGATGCCGCCTGGGCCAGCGCCAGCCCGGGCGAGGCACTGGCCAACGCGGTGCCGTACCTGCAGGCATTTGGTCATGTGGTGCTGGCGTGGATCTGGCTCGACGTGGCAGTCGCCGCGCTCAAGTCCGACCCCGGCGCAGCCAGGCCCGCCACTGTTGGCAAACTCGCCGCAACACGTTATTTCTTCCATTACGAACTGCCGAAAATCGGCGCGTGGTTGCGGCCGGTGGAAACCCGCGACATGAGTTGTGCGAACCTGTCTGAAGAGGCCTTTTGATGTCGTTTTTCAAGAAATACAACGGAACCACCAACCTGAGGCTGGCCCGCATCGAGACCGCGATCTGGGTCCTGATCTACGGTGGGCTGCTGGCTGTGGTTGTGGGCTTGTTCATGGCCCGGCGCCAGGACGGGGGCAGTACGCTCCTGATCGTCGGCGGCGCCGTCCTGGTCGTGATCGGGGCCGGCCTGGTCTACGTCCGCTCGCGGCTGCGCGAAGAGCGCTGAACTCCCTATGCGCCGCCGCGCCCTGGCCGTGCTGCTTTCCATCACACCCTGACCGTCCGGAGCACTGAAGATGACACGTAGCGTTCAACAACTCTTCGACTTGCGCGGCAAGACCGCCCTGGTGAGCGGCGGCTCGCGCGGGTTGGGCCTGCAGATGGCCCACGCGCTGGGCGAGGCGGGTGCCCGCGTCATGCTGAGCTCGCGCAAGGCGGCCGACCTGGAAGTGGCGGTGGCCGAACTGCAGGCGGCGGGCATCGACGCACGCTGGATTGCCGCCGACTGCGCGGTAGAGTCCGACATCCGGCGCCTGGCTGATGAAACGCTGGAACGCATGGGCCCGGTCGATATCCTGGTCAACAACGCCGGTGCAAGCTGGGGCGCCCCGGCCGAAGACCACCCGGTAAGCGCCTGGGACAAGGTGATGAACCTCAACATCCGCGGGTATTTCATCCTGAGCCAGCAGATTGCCAAGCGCTGCATGATCGAACGCAAGAGCGGGCGCATCATCAACATCGCGTCGATCACCGGTCTGGGCGGGAACCCGCCCGAGATGCAGATGATCGCGTACAACACCTCCAAGGGCGCGGTGATCAATTTCACGCGGGCACTGGCAGCGGAATGGGGCAGATACAACATCACTGTCAACACCATCTGCCCCGGTTTTTTCCCCAGCAAGATGACCATCGGAACACTCAACGCGCTGGGCGTGGACAACCTGGCATCCCATGCGCCGTTGCTGCGCCTGGGCGACGACGAGGACCTCAAGGGCATCACGCTGTTGTATGCGTCGGACGCGGGCAAACACATCACGGGCCAGTGGATCGCCGTGGACGGTGGCGTGTCGATAGTGACCGGTGGCTGAGACCGGCGGGCGCATGGACTTCGGCGTCGAGATCCCCTTCGTTCACCATCTCGGCTTTGCGTTGCGCCGTTTCGACAGCGGTGAATCCGAACTGGCTTATGAAACCCGGCCCGAACACCTCAATTCGAACGGCATCACGCACGGCGGCCTCTCCATGACTCTGCTGGACGTGGCGATGGCGGTCGCCGCGCGCAGCGTGCAAAAGGACATGGGTGTGGTCACTATCGAGATGAAGACCAGTTTCATGCATGCAGCCAGGGGCGCGCTCACGGCAAAAGCCCGCCTGCTCCAGCGCACCGGCTCAATGGCCTTTGTCGAGGGCAGTATCTGGAACGAACAGGGCCAGTTGTGCGCGCATGCAACCGGCACATTCAAATACGTGCGACGGACTGCGGCCGCCAGCGGCAGCAACGGGTCTGCCGGCGCTATAACCACCGATTGACCGTCTACCCGGTTGCGCGGGGTCGGCGCGACTTGCGCCCGACGCGCCTGCCGGTTCACAATTCACAACAGGAGAACCTATGCACTCTTATACCGACCTACCTTCTGCGCCGCGCCATCACGCGCCGGTCTGCCTTGTCCCAGCGCGGCGGGAGGCATGACCATGCCCGCCAACCGTCAGATCCTGCTCGACAGCCGCCCCAGCGGGGAAGCAAGCGAAGCCAACTTCAAGCTGGTCACGGTCCGGACGCCTGCGCTCGCGGAAGGTCAGGTGCTGGTGCGAAACCATTACCTCAGTCTCGATCCGTACATGCGGGGCCGAATGAATGACGCCAAGAGTTATGCGTTGCCACAGCCGCTCGGGCAGGTGATGGGCGGGGGTACGGCGGGAGAAGTGGTCGAGTCGCGATCGGAACGCTACCAGGTTGGCGACAAGGTGGTGGGCATGGGCGGCTGGCAGGAGTACTCCGTCATCGATGCCGCCCAAAGCGGCGTCATGCGCAAGGTCGACACCAACCAGGTGCCGCTCAGCCACTACCTGGGCGCGGTCGGCATGCCCGGCGTCACCGCCTGGTACGGCCTGGTCAAGATCTGCGAACCCAAGGTCGGCGAGACGATGGTGGTCAGCGCTGCCACCGGCGCCGTTGGCAGTGCGTTTGCCGCCTTGTCGAAGGCGCGTGGCTGCCGCACGGTAGGTATCGCGGGTGGCCCGGAAAAATGCAGGTACGCGCAGGACGAACTGGGCTTCGATGCCTGCGTCGACTACAAGCAGCACCAGAACGCGGCATCCCTTTCGAAGGCGCTCAAGGAAGCCTGCCCCAAGGGAATCGACGGCTACTTCGAAAATGTCGGTGGCATGGTGCTCGACGCGGTGCTGCCGCGCATGAACGCCTTCGGTCGCATTGCCGTATGCGGAATGATTGCGGGCTACGATGGCGCCCCGGTGCCGATGGCCTATCCGCAATTGATCCTGACCAACCGCCTCAAGGTGCAGGGGTTTATCGTGGGCGAGCACATGGAAATCTGGCCTGAAGCGTTGAAGGAACTCGGAGCGCTGGTGGGCAGCGGCGCATTCCGGCCGCGGGAGTCCGTCGCACAGGGCATCGCCGCCGCGCCACAGGCCTTTCTTGGACTGCTCAAGGGCAGGAATTTCGGCAAACAGCTGGTCAAGTTGATCTGAGAGCGTGAGAGGCAATTCACGCAGCGAGGCGGCACCATGTCCATCGTCACCCACGAGGTATTCAACCAGCCGCGCGCGCTGGTCGACTACAACCTGTTCACGACCAACCAGGCGATGCGCTGCGCCCTGGACTTCAACGCGCCCTCGCTCGACACGTCTTCATTGAGCGAACTCGGTGCCCGCCTGGGCAGTGCCGAAATGCAGGAGCATGCGCGGCTTGCCAACGTGCACACGCCCCAGCTGCGCAGCCACGACCGTTTCGGGCACCGCATCGACGAGGTCGAGTTTCATCCCAGCTACCACGTCCTGATGGGCGCGGCCATGGGCGCCGGCCTGCACGCCGCCCCGTGGTCCGAACATGCGGGCGGAGTTGGCACGCCGCCGGCCGGTCTTGCGCGGACCGCACACCTGGCGCGCGCGGCTGGCTTCATGCTGTTCACGGAGCTCGAGCCGTCGACCTTGTGCCCGGTTTCCATGACCTACGCTGTCACCCCGGCATTACGCGGCAATGCCGCCGTGTTTGCCGACTGGGCTCCGAAGCTCGCTAGCCGCGCCTATGACCCGGCACTCACCCTGTGGAGCAACAAGGCTGGTCTCACCATGGGCATGGGCATGACCGAAAAGCAGGGTGGGTCGGACGTGCGGGCCAACACCACACTGGCCACGGAAGCCGGCCGCGACCACTGGGGGCAGTGTTATAGCGTCACGGGCCACAAGTGGTTCCTGTCGGCGCCGATGTGCGATGCTTTTCTGATTCTGGCGCAGACACCACAGGGTCTGTCGTGCCTGTTCCTGCCGCGCGTGTTGCCCGACGGCTCCCTGAACGCGATCCGGATCCAGCGCCTCAAGGACAAGCTCGGGAACAAGGCCAATGCGAGTTCCGAAGTCGAGTTTTTCGGCGCCAGCGCCTGGCTGGTCGGGGACGCCGGGCGGGGCGTCGCCAGGATCCTCGAAATGGGAACACTGACGCGGCTCGATTGTGCGCTCGGCACCAGCGGCCTGATGCGACAGGCATTGAGCATCGCAATACACCATACGGCGCAACGCCAGGCCTTCGGACGGGCCCTGATCGACCAGCCTCTGATGCGCAACGTGTTGGCCGACCTGGCGCTGGAAAGCGAGGCCGCGTGCGCGCTCGCGCTGCGCCTGGCGCGCACCGTCGACCATGCCGACGATGCCCGCGAGCAGTCGATCGCACGGCTGCTGACGCCGGTGTCCAAGTACTGGATCTGCAAGCGCGGCAGCCAGTTTGCACAGGAGGCGATGGAATGTCTGGGCGGCAATGGTTACGTGGAGGAGGGCGGTGCGGGCACCATGGCCCGGATCTACCGCGAAATGCCGGTCAATTCGATCTGGGAGGGAGCCGGCAACATCATGGCCATCGACCTGTTGCGTGCCTTGCGCAAGTCGGACGCAGCCGCCGCGCTGGCCGATGAGCTGTCGCCAGCCAGAGGCGCGCACCCGGCGCTGGACCGTATCGCCGCATCGCTGCCGCAGCGCGTAGAGGATATGGCATCCGAAGTGGAAGCCCGGCGCCTGGCACAGGACCTGGCGCTGGCGGTACAGGCGGCATTGCTGTTCCAGACGGCGCCTGGCGCCGTGTTCGGCGCTTTTTGCGACTCCCGCCTGGACGCCAACTGGGGCCACGCGTTTGGAACTCTGGGCAGCGGCGTCGATTTCGACACGATCCTCGAACGGGCACGGCCGCACTGACACCGCCGGCATGATTTCCATGGCGGCAATTCTTCTTGGGACCTTATGCCAGAACTGATCCTTCACCACTATCCGGCTTCCCCGTTCGCCGAAAAGATCCGGCGGGTTCTTGCCTACAAGCAACTCGCCTGGAGGTCGGTCGTGATTCCCCGTGTGATGCCCAAACCCGACGTGGTGGCGTTGACAGGCGGTTACCGAAAGACGCCGGTTCTGCAGATGGGCGCCGACATTTATTGTGATACCGCCCTGATATGCGACCTGCTGGAGCACATCCAGCCGGCACCTGCCCTGTATCCGGCACACGACAAGGGCGTCGCGCGGGTAGTTGCGCAGTGGGCCGACACCACGCTGTTCTGGACCGCCATGGCCCATAACTTCAGCCCCAGGGGTGCCGCCCAGTTCTTCGCCGGCGAACCGCCCGAAACTCCCAAGGCCTTTGCCGAAGACCGCGCCAGGATGCGGCTGGCGATTCCGCGGCTGGCGCCGGGCGATGCCGCGGCGGCTTACAGGTCCTACCTGCGCCGCCTGGCCAACATGCTGCACGAACAGCCGTTTCTGCTGGGCGAACAAGCTTGCGTGGCGGATTTCGCAGCGTACCACCCGTTGTGGTTCACGCGCGTATGCACCAGTGCCATGGCCGG
>JANLQZ010000453.1:0-4748 GCA_031368125.1 Betaproteobacteria bacterium | reverse complement strand
CCGACAAGACGGCTTCCTGCATGTTCCAAAGATCGGTGAGTGATTCTTCGACGCCCGTCATGGCAGTACAAAAAACAAATTCGCCGCCTTGAGGAGCGGTAATCCGCATCGAATGGCGTTGGCGGCTTCGGTCGAGCCATTCCATGCAATCATAGCTGGGCCTGAAGGATCGTAATCGGTGGCATCGCCCGGAACGACAAGGATCGGCATGTGACCATGCACGACGAGTGCTCCGACTACGGAGGCCCCCAGAACGCTGTCGCCCCTACCAACCACGATGACGTCAGTCAGATGGGCCGAAGAGAGGATTTCAATCGCCGGAGGCCCCATCCGGACCTGCCAGTCCCAGGAAATCATCTCCAATCCCAGCCTCTCTTCGAGGGTGGCACGTTGCGTGCGCGCAAGTTCTTCGGACTGTTGGATGAAGGGGTCGGCCGAAGCGCCTAGATATGCGGTCTCGATCGGGAGATAGGGAACGGACAGCAACTGAAGACAGGCGAGATGGGCACTTTGCTGGCGCGCCAGCGACAACGCGGCTTGAAGCCGGGTCTCCATGTCGGAGGTGTCCTCGACATACAGTAAGATGGTTTTCATTTGCAGTGTCCTCTCGAAAGCTGCTGTTAGGTTCGACGGCTGTTATCAGATGTATCATGGGTGCCGATGGCTGGGTTACTTCACTATCCAATGAGAACACCCCGCTTGGGATAGGTATAGGCCTTCGCTGCACCAGGCACCACTCATTCCCACTCTTTGCATTTTGCGGCACACCTTCATGCCGTACCCGTCGCGATGAGCAAGCTGCATGGCAGATTGTTGAGCAGTTCGGTGCCGACCGAGCCATCAAACCAACGGACGATTATGCCCTTTTCAGAATGGCCAAGCACGACAAGATCAGCTTTTATTTCATGAGCATGTGTAACGATCTCAATTGCCGGATCGCCCTGTCGAATGCTGGTAATGGCATTCACACCCTTTCCACCAAGGTCGTGAGCAGCACTTTCCAGCGCTCGCTCGATATCTTGGCGTTCCAGTCCCCAGACATCAATCTGGCCCTCTGTTTGGACAATCAGTAAGCTGCCGGTTGTCACGACGATACCAAGCAGGTGCAGTTCCGCCTGGCAGAGACGGGCAAGGTCGGCGCCCTGCCGCAAGGCCGAAGCGCTAAAACTGGAGCCATCGTAGGCTAGCAGAATCTTCTGGTACATGCGCTCGCTCCTCCGCCCAAAAAAGTCGATTAATCGCTTTGCTCGGCCGGGTCGCCCACTGGGGCGGCGAGGCGACCGAAGGTGAGCACCGCATCGCGCACCATCTGCTCCACACACCACCGCGCGTAAGCACCACCGAGAGCAGGCAGGAGCCGTCCGAGGCCGCGTGGCGGCAATTCATAGTCGATCCACACCCGGAGCGCCGAGCCCTCATCGACAGCACTGAGATCAAAGCCCATCTCGTAGGACCCCACGACGACAAGCCTGGGCACACCGACAGTCCGCCACACCTTGCGTCGCGGCGGGGTCCGTTCGGTGACCACCTCGTCGAGGAACAATTGCAGGCCGAAGGCGCTGCCGCCCATGCGGATGTGCGAGCCCACGGCCTGCCCTTTCAGTTCGTCGAAGTCATAGGTCATCTTCCCGCCGCCCATCATCAGCGAGGGCTTGCTCATATGTTCGGCGAGCCTGGTCTGGTCGTCGAGGTGCGCAAACACCGTCTGGGGCGCAGCTGCGACGCGGGCTGCGGCCTCCTTGTGGCGCTTCATCGGCGTGCCTCCTTCTCCATGGGAAATAGCGTTTCCTGAGCACGGGCCGGTTCATTGGGCATCTGAACTGCCAACTCGATTACGCGGGACAATCAATCGACGCCGGACCAAAGGAAAGGAACTCATTGCTGAGTCACCAGTCACCGGCTGCCCATGAGTGGGCATTGCGGCAACAAGCATCGGAATGGCCAGCAACGCCGATAGGCTGGATTTGAAGTTCGTGATCATCGGGTACTTCGGAATTGTGTGCCTCGTGGCCAAAGGTGCCGGTTTCGCGCGGAACTGACAAGCTGGATTGGCAGAATGTGAACCATGCCCTCGACAAACCAGACTTTCCCATGTGCATGAAAGGCCGGAAGGTCATAGGCGTTGATCGCTTTTTCGAACCAGTGCTGGACCAGCCATTCATATTGCCTGGCGGTTCCTGCGCTTGCGGTCAGAAAGAGCGCAGTGCCAAGTCGGCCACCGCCGTGGAACCAGCGATCTATGCTGAAGTCCCCGTCCTCGAGCAGAACCAGATAGGTCGCAAGCTGCGCAAGAAGCAAGCAGATGTGGCGGCCGCCAGATTCCATTGCGGCCTCGATCGCATCGGCATCACCGAGCCCGCTGTCGTCGGCTGCCTTTGAACCATTTCTGAACATCGGTGGCGACCAGGCGGGCTAACATTGAATGGTGTTTTAACGCCATGGATGGCCGCCCTGTGGAGGAGATCGTTGCGTCCGGGGTAGATCAATGCTTTCCGCAGGCTGGCTTTCTACATGTCGATTGACGCCGAAAGCTTGAAAGTTCGCGGTGCACCTTGCAGCAGGTCGGGGCGGAAGGCGTCGAAGGCCGAGGCCCAGTAGCGCTTGTTGGCGACGTTATCGACGCCAAATCGCAGCGTTAGTGGCTTGTCGCCAACCAGCGTGACGTAACGCGCGCCAAGGTCGACGCGGGTCCAGGATGGCAGCTCCAGCGTGTTGGGGTCGTTCGCCGCCTGCTTGCCGGTGTGAACGACGCGACCGGTCAGGGTGAGGCCGGGCACGAAGGGCAGGTCCCACTCGACATTGGCGTTGATGAGGTATTCGGGCACCCCGCTGACCTTGTTGCCCTGGTTGATGCCGCCCTGCGTCCGTCGGAGCTTGGCGTCGATCACCGAGCCGCCGGCGATGACGCGCAGCCCCTTAGTCAGTTCGCCATCGACGCTTAACTCGATGCCGCGGTTGCGCTGCTGGCCGAAGGATCCATAGATCACCTGGCCGGGATGCGCGGAATCGGCGATTACGGAGGGACGCGGCCGGTCGATCTGGAACAGCGCCAGTGAGGCGTTGAAGCGGCCGAAGTTCGCCTTGGCGCCCGCCTCGTACTGCTTGGTCTTGGTCGGCGAAAAGACCTGGCCGGCATTGGTCACGGGCAGGCCGTTGACCACGGTCGGCGCCATGGCGCCGGGCTCGAAACCCTCCATGCGGTTGGCGTAGAGCGAGAGGCCGGGCACCGGCTTGATGACGATACCGATCGCCGGCGTAACCGCGCTTTCGTCGTATTGGCTGGCGAGCTTGCCGTCGGCGTAGGAATAGCTCTTCTGGTTGATCGCCTGCAGCCGGAGCCCGCCGATCAGCAGGATGCGGTCGTCCCAGAAGCCGATCGTGTCGGAGGCGAAGACGCTCCACAGCCGGCTGCGGCTGACGGGGAAGGGATCGGCGAGATTTCCGCCCTTGAACGCCGAGGCCGGGATCGGCACCTCCACCGCGTACTGGTTGACGGTGTAGGTCTTGTCGGCGTAACGGATTTCAATCCGCTTGGTGGCGCTGCCCGGCGCGCGACGCAGGTTGTAGCGCTGCAGCCGTTCATCGCCCACCTGCGCCAGCGTGATGGAGCTGAGCGCCTGCGGCAGGCGCGGCATCAGCATCTCGGCGATGTACATGCCCTGGCCCGTGCCCAGCAGCAGCGCTGACAGCACGGGGTTCTGTTTCAGGCGGATTTCGGCAAGCGTCATCATGGTGATGTGTCCTTTGCGTGGTCGTGTGGGTGGGCGGGCCGGTCAGCCGGTGAAGGCAGTCACCTTGCCCAGCGCATCGGCGTACTGCACGTTGTGCTGCGCTGCGTAGGCGGTGGCCTTGAGGTGGAGCTGGTCATCGCTCAAGTTGTGCTTGCCACCGCTGCCACCACCACCGCCTGCACCGCCCGGCATTTGCTCGGCAAAGTTGACCAGCGGTTTGCCGCCGCTGATCAGCTCTTTGATGAACTCCACCGGTGAGACGGTCTTGGTCTCGTTGCCCTCGGCAAACTGCACCGGGGTGCTTTCGGCCACCAGGTCAAGCACGGCCACGGCCGCCGCAACCTGCGGCCGCTTGAGCAGCGCGCTGTTCAGCGCCGCCTCGCAAAACGAGACGTGGGCAGCGTGCCGGTCTTTGCGCTGGCCCTCGGCAAAGGCGGCCAGCTTGTCGGTGCTGTCTTTGGCCAGCTTGTTGGCAGCGGCGATGTCGGCGTTGGCTTGCTCAAGCTGGGCTTGGGCGGTGTCGAGCTGGGCTTGCAGTTTGTCGGTCATTGCGTCGTCCTGGGGGTTGAACTCTGAGAAGCAGGCCAGGCCCTCGGCCGAGTCTGCGAAGGTGATGTCTTTGAGCCCGGCAATGGCCGGCGGCTGGGCACCCAAAAACGCCACATGGCGCGGATACCAGGCGCCGGGCTTGGGGTTGTTGGGGTGGGCCGGCGGGTAGAACGCGGCGCTGCGCTTGGGGAACCGGCCGGCCTGCACCATCTCGGCAAACTGCGGCTCAACGCGCACCGGGTCCATCACCAGGCGGCCACCGGCATTGATGCGCACGGCACCTACCCAGCCGTAGGCGGGCAGGTTGTGCGCCGGGTGGCCGATGGTCAGCGGCGCCTCGCGCAGCGCGGGGTCGTAGGCGGCGGCCATGCCGGCCACGTCGGCATCCGAGAAGTGGTGCACCACACCGGCGTCGTCTACCGCCCGGCCGGGCTTGAAAATCTCAATGTCGTTGGGCAGCGTGGCTGC
>JANLQZ010000405.1:0-3767 GCA_031368125.1 Betaproteobacteria bacterium | reverse complement strand
ACGACAACTCGTCCAGGCCGAGCGCGCCGGCCAGCCCGCCCGAAAGGCCCTGGCCGCTGCGCCCGAGCAGCGCCAAGGCAGCCTGCTGCAGCACGGCCGCTTCAGCGCCGCCGTTGGCGCCGGAGCGGCCCAGCACCAGCCAGGCGAGTTTTTCGGCCTCCGGCAATTCGGGGTCGGCGTACAACCTGACGCGCGGCACCAGCGCCGTGCCGGTGATCTGCACGCCGACGCGCTGGCTCAGGTTCGGCCGCAGCGCCAGTATGTCGAGCGCCGGGTTGTCGAACGCGCCGCCAAAGCGCAACACGCCCTGCTCGATCTCGAGCTGCTGCCCGTAGGCCTTGTAGTTGCCGCCCACTGTGCGCACCTCGCCGCTCAGGCGCGGCGCGGCGCCGGCGATGCCGGTGCTGCGCAACTGCAGCGTGCCGGCCAAGCGGGTGTTGATGCCGCGACCCTGGACCCGAAAATCCTGCCCCAGGTCGAGTTCCACCCACAGGTCGGTCACGACCCGGGATCCGGAGGGCAGGACGCCGGCCGGCCCGGTGCTGCCGGCGCCCGCCGTGCTGGCGGCGCCGGTGCGCCGGACCACCACGTCGTCGCCCAGTGCCGGCGTGTTTTCGTCGGGCAGGATGAACAACGCCTGGTCCGCCTTGAGCACCCCCCGGATCTCGAGCCGGTTGTTGTCCAGGCGCGCCTGCGCAGTGCCCGACACCGCGAGCCGGCGGTCGGCCCGCGCCGTGACACGCAAGGCCTTGGCGGTTGCGGCCAGTTCGATCCGCACCCGGGCCAGGCTCGGGCCGGCCGGCACCGGGCCGGGTTGCCACGACGCGAAGCCCTTGGCGAGCAGGTTGCCGCCGGCCGCGCCGCCAGCCCCTTGCAGGCTGAATTCGTCGATCTCCAGCCGCTGCCCCTGCAGTGTGGCGCGCAGGCGCCCGTTGCCGAACTCGATCCCGTCCACCACCGAACGCAGCGCCAGGTCGTCGGCCTGCAGGGTGCCGCTCCAGCGTGGTGCCTGGCGCGTGCCGGCAAGCGCCATGTTCGCGTCCAGCGTGCCACGCATGCGCCAGCCGGGTGGGGCCAGCACCGACCACACGCCGACCTGCGGCAGGCGCGCGCGCACGGTGGCGCTTAGCGGCGCGTCGGCCGGCCAGTCCCATCCGCCAGCGCCCCGGCCCGTGCGGGTAGTGAACTCGGCCTGTGCATTGCCGGCGCGTTCGCTGTCCCACCGCACCGAGGCGCGCAGGTCGTTGCCATCGGCGCTGATGCTGATGCGCGCGTCGCGCACGCCCGCGTCGATGGTCGCGTTGGCGCCCGGGCCTTGCGCGCCCGGGTTGTCGGCCAGTACCCGGATGTCGCCGCTGCGCCGGACCAGTGCCGCGCGCAGCTTGAGGGTGTCGGCGGCGGCCAGATCCCAGTCGGCGTCGAACACCATGTTGCCCGACAGGCCCAGGCTGGTGAGCTGGGTGTCGCCGAGCAGATCGAGCCACGCCATCGACAGACCGCGCAATTGGCCCTGGCTGCTGAATTCGTTGCGCGCACCGTAGGCCCAGCGCAGTGGTTGCCAGGCCAGCGTGGCGACGCCTGGCAGCGGGCCGGCCAGATCGGCTTCGCCCGCGCTGGTGCGCAGGTTGCCGCCCGAGGCGGCGGCTTGCCAGTCGAGCGCCAGCGGCTGGCGCAGCGCGAGCGTCCAGGGTCCCGGGCGCAGACTGTCGTGCAGTTGCATGCGCAGCGCCGGTAGCGCCATCTGCCAGCCGGTCGCCGTGCGGCCGCCGTGTGCCTGGGCTTGCCACGACGCGCGCTGGTTGCCGCGCAGCAGTTCGCCGCCGGCCTTGGCCGACAACGCGTCCAGGCGCCCGGACAGATCGCCCTGGAAGTCGCGCACGCGCAAAGTCTGGGCTGCTGCGTCGCCGGGCCAGCGCAGCTCGAGTTGTGGTACCTGCAGGCTCAGCTGCACGGTCGGCTCGGCGCCGCGTGCCGCTGGCAGCGCCAGCCAGCCGCCTTGCCAGCGCAATGCCAGTTCGGCGCGCCCCTGCAGGTCGAGCTGCGGCAACAACGCCGGCACCATCGGCATGCGCGCCAGCCAGCGCCTGGCATTGCCGATGTCGGCCAGGTGCAGTGAAAGGTCTGCTGCACCCGCCTGCGGCCCCAGCGCGCCACTCGCTTTGGCCTGCGCGCCGGGGGCAATGAGTTCCAGTTGGCCGCGCACCGCGTGGGTGGCAGGCTGCAGATCGAGCTGGCCCTGCAGCAGCGCGTCGTCAGTCCGGACCTTGAGGTCGTGCAGTTGCAGCCAGCCGTCGGCCCAGCGGCCCTTGGCCGAAGCGTTTTGCAGGCCCACCGCCTGCAGCCGCGACCCCGCCGCCGGTTGGCCGGACTGGCGCAGCCAGGCGTCGAAAACGATCGCCGCGTTCGCCGCGCTGGCCTGCACCGCTCCGTCCAGCCGCGCGCTCGGCAACTGGCCGTGCAGCCGCGCCGGGTCGATCCCCTGCAGTTGCGCCTGGCCGGTCCAGCCCGACCAGGCGCCCACGGCCGCGCCGCCTTCGAGTTTGCCCTGCACCTGGACCCTGCCCCCGGCACCGGCGGCGTCGAGCGACTCGATGTTCCAGCTGCCATCGGCAAACTGCACTTTCGCCTTGGCGTTGTCCACCGGCAGGCGGCCCGTGTCCCACGGGCCCGGCAAGCGGTTGACCAGGTCGACGTCGGCCTGCCAGTTGTTGCCCAGGGGTTGAACCCGCGCGTTGCCGGTCAGCAGCGTTTGTGGCGCACCGCTCCACAGTGCTGCCAGGTTCAGGTGCTCGAAGCTGGCCAGCGCGCGTGTGAGCGGTTGCCTTGCCCGGGGCCGGATTTGCGCCGTGATGTTGGCGCGCATGGCCTGGGCCGGCACCCTGGCCGCAGCCCGCGCCCGCGCCAGCGGCGGCTGCACAGCGGCGGTGAAATCCAGCGCCATGTCGGGACCCGCCAGCGCACCGCGCAGCGTGGCCACCGCGTCGAGCGCGATCGAGGTGGCGCCCAGCGGCGCCTGTACCGTGCCGCGCGCCTGCAGGTCCAGCGCAAGGGGAGCGCGCGCCAGCAGAGTGGCGTCCGCCTGGTAGCTTCCGGCCGCGATCTGCGCCTGGTCCAGCCGCAGCACGTGGCGCGTGCTGTCGAACCGGTAGCGCCCGCGCAGCCCACTGGCCACCAAATCCGGGGGGCCGGTCCAGTGCAGCCGGTCGACCGCAAACGCCACATCGACCTCGAACGGCAACACCAGATCCGTCAATACAGCCGGGCGCGCGGACACACTCTGGTCGTCGATGCGCAGATCGGCGATGTGCAGCGTGTCGAGCTGCAGGCGCCGGTTGAGCAGGCCGGCCGGACTCCATGTCAGCTCGATGCGGCGGGCCTCCAGCGCCATGCCGTCTTTGCTCCACCGCAATGTGCCGATGGTCCCGCCGTGGCGCAGGCTGCCGCGTACATCCTGCGCCACCAGCGTCTGGCCCGCTGGCAGGAAGCGGCCGGCCTGGGCCAGGGCGCTGGCCAGCGACTGGTCGCTGCCGCTCCAGAGCCAGAACACCAGCAGCAGGGCTCCCACCACCACCAGCGGCAGCTCGATCAACCAGAACAACAGGAACAGCAGGCGGCGCATCAGAACGTGAACCCGACACTCAGGTGCAAACGCAGGCGTTTGACCGCCACGCCGTATGCCAGGTCCATTTGCAGCGGCCCGACCGGGCTGTTCCAGCGCACGCCGGCCCCCAGCCCGACCTTGGCCTTGAACTGCGACGGCTTGTCGG
>JANLQZ010000381.1:0-2194 GCA_031368125.1 Betaproteobacteria bacterium | reverse complement strand
CGAACGATTTGTTCGGCGAGTTCGTTCGCGGTCGGGCGTCGTTCGTACGGCGTGCCAACGAACGCAGACGCACCGAACGAGGCCGTCGGCACATCGCTAAACGCGGTCGGGTGGTTGAACAGAAACGACGTGACACCGTAGAGGATGGCCCACGGAAACAGCATCAATCCCAGGTATAAATGTGCGCGACGGAGGAATGACACCGCTGCGCCAACGCATGATCGATGCGATGGTGTTGCGCGGCTTTGCTGCGCGCACCCAGGAGACTTACCTCACCGCTGTGGGCCAGTTGGCCCTGCATCACCATCGCAGCCCGGAGTTGCTCTGCGACGAGCAGATCCAGGGCTACTTGCTGCACCTGCTGCAGGAGCGTCACCGGTCGCGATCGACCGTCAACATCACCGCCTGTGCCATGCGCTTCTTGGTCTGTGACGTCTTGGGCCAGGCTGAGCGGCGCCCTCAGATTGCGCTCGGGCGCCAGCCGCAGCGTCTGCCCGAGATCTTGTCTCGGGCCGAGGTGGCGGCGTTGCTGGGCGCGCCGATGTCGATGAAGGCGCGCACCTTTCTGATGACGGCCTACGCCAGTGCCTGCGCCTGAGCGAGCTGTGCAGCCTGCGCGGCTGCGACATCGACTCGGCGCCCGACCGCATGTGCATCCGCGTGGTCCAAGGCAAGGGCGGGCAGGACCGGTATGGCTTGCTCGATGCGGACTTGCTTGCGCAATTGCGGCTGTATTGGCGAACTTGCCGCAAACATGCCGATGGTGCAGGCTGGCTGTTTCCGGCGCGCGCGAACCCGTCGCGCCATTTGGACAGTGCCAGCGGCCAGCGCTACTACTACATGGCCCGCGACGCCGCCAGCATCACCAAGGTCGGCGGCATTCACACCCTGCGCCACTGCTTTGCAACCCATCTGCTGGAAGCCGGTGTCGATCTCAACAGCATCAGCAAGCTGCTCGGCCACGCCCACCTGAGCACGACCAGCCGCTACTTGCGCATGGCCCGGCCTGGCCACGGCGCCGGCGATGGCGCGTTGGCGTTGTTGTCGCACTTGCCCAAGCCGCCGCATTTGTCGCCGCCACCACCTCCACCAGCGCCCCTGTCAGCACCGTCCCGACACTGAGCCTGGCGCACCCTTGAGCGCCACCCTGGCCGAGGTGCTGCGCACCTTCGGGCCGGCCTTCCTGAGCGACCCCGTGCACAGCCCTGCGCTGAGCACGACGCAGGCCCGTGTCTGGCGCGACATCGTGTCCTGCCGCACTCCGGCGCGCGGCGGCACGCGCCAGCAGTGTGATCAGTGTGGCCGCCAACAGTGCGTATTCCGTTCCTGCGGCAACCGCCACTGCCCGCAGTGCCAGAGTGCCGCGCGCGACGCCTGGCGCTGCGCCCAACTCGCCGACTTGCTGCCCGTGCCTTACTGCCATCTCGTCTTCACGCTCCCCCATGCCCTCAACGGTCTGGCCCAGGCCCACCCGCGCTGGGTCTACCGCACGATCATGCAGTGCAGCGCCGCCACGCTCACCGAGTTCGCCGCCAACCCCCAGTGGCTGGGCGCCACCGGCGCGTTCACCCTGGTGCTGCACACCTGGACGCAGGACCTGCACCTGCATATCCACGTCCACGCCCTGATGGCCTGCGGCGGGCTCGACGCCCAAGGGGCCTGGTGCGCACCCAAGCGCAGCCCGACCTTCTTGTTCCCGGTGCACGCACTGTCCAAGGTGTTTCGCGGCAAGTTTCTCGAAGCCCTGCAGCTTGCCGGCAAGCAAGGCAAGTTGGCACACGACCCCGCCAGCACAGAGGCCTTGCGTCAGGACCGCTTGAAGGTGCTGCTCCACCACGACTGGGTGGTGTATGCGAAGACGCCGCTGGCAGGCCCCGAGGTGGTGCTCGACTACCTCTCGCGATACACCCACCGGGTGGCGGTCTCCAACGAGCGCATCGTCGCCGTCGATGCCGCCGGCGTGCGCCTGCGCGTTCGAGCCGACAACCACGGCGGCAAGCGCACCGTGCTGATCGACGGCCCCACCTTCATCGCCCGCTTCCTGCAGCACGTCTTGCCGCCCGGCTTCAAGCGCATCCGTCACTACGGCCTGCTCAGCCCGGCCGTCAAGACCGAGCGCATGGCCGCTGCCCGTGCGGCGCTGGCCATGCCCGCCCCCAACGCACAGGCCCAAGAAGACGCCGCCGCCTTCCTC
>JANLQZ010000369.1:0-3630 GCA_031368125.1 Betaproteobacteria bacterium | reverse complement strand
CTGCGGCTCGGGCTGCACCTGGTAGATCCAGTTGAACTCCGGTTTGCCGAACACGCGCGCGTAACCGATGGGGATATGCAGCCAGCGGTCCGTGTCGTCGCCACCCGCCTCCAGCAGCAGCACCCGGTTTTGCGGGTTGGCCGAGAGCCGGTTGGCGACCACGCAGCCGGCGGTGCCGCCCCCCACGACGATGTAGTCGAACTCGGTCGCATTGCCGGCATTGGTGGCCACGGTCATCAGTCCTTCACGAGCACGCCATTGGCGTAGAGCAATGCGTCCTTGCCGGCAAAGGAAACGGTCACGGCATCACCTGCATTGAAACGGCCCAGGCCCACCGGGTTGGTCACGAACAGTGTCACACCGCCAGCATCCAACAGGTAGTCGACCTCGCCACCCGAATACAGCACGTCGACCACACGGGCTCCGGCCAGCGCCATGCGAGCGGAGTCGGGCAGCGGCGCGCCGGCCGCCGACAGGCTCAGCGCCTGGGGGCGCAGGAACAGCTGCAACGGACCCTTGTGCTTTTCCAGAGCCAGCAGGTTGCCGTCGAGGCGACCGGCGTCCGAGGTCCATCCAGTGTCGCGCCTGAGCGCGAGCGCATTGCGGATGCCCAGGAAACGCGCCACGTACTCGGTGGCCGGGCGCTCGTAGACGTTGCTCGCGCCGTCGAGCTGCTCGATGCTTCCTGCGTTCATCACCGCCACACGCGTGCCCAGGTTGAAGGCCTCGATCTGGTCGTGCGTCACGTAGATACCGGTGAAGCCCAGTTCACGGTGGATCTTGCGCAGGTGGGCCCGCAGTTCGACGCGCAGCAGCGCGTCCAGGTTGGACAGCGGCTCGTCCAGCAGCATGATCTTGGGCCGCGGCGCGAGGGCACGCGCCAGCGCGATGCGCTGTTGCTGGCCGCCGCTGAGCATGGCGGGAAAGCGGTCGGCAAGATGGCCGCACTGGACTACATCGAGCACCTCGCGCGATCGCGCGGCACGGTCCGCCGCACTGGCCTTGCGTGCGCGCAGCGGGTATTCCACATTGCGCTGCACCGTCATGTGCGGCCACAAGGAATAGTTCTGGAACACCATGCCGATGTCGCGCAGATGGGTGGGCTGGTTCAGGCCGCTCGCCGAATCGAACACCGTCTTGCCCTCGAGCACGATGCGCCCTTCCTGCGCGTCCTCCAGGCCCGCGACGCAGCGCAGCAGCGTGGTCTTGCCGCAGCCGCTGGGGCCCAGCAGCACCAGCATCTCGCCGGCCTCGACCTCGATGTCGACCTGGTTGACCGCCACGACCTGCTCGCGCCCGGGATAGCGCTTGACGAGCCGTTCAACTTTGAGTTCCTGCACGCATCAACCCTTTTGTTGGGCCGAATCGGCTCCGCCCATCCAGCCCGCTATGCACACACCGATGACGGTCACCACGACCATGATCAGCGCCAGCACCGCGACCTGCGAATACACGCCACCGGCCCACACGTCGTACATCACGCTGCCGATGACCTGGGTCCTGGCCGAGCGCACCATCAGCGAAGCACTGAACTCGTGGAACAGCAGCACGAAGGTCAGTGCCGCAGTCGCGGCAATGCCTTTCCTGCACATCGGCAGCATCACCTGGAGAAAAGAGCGGATCGGTCCGGCCCCGCAGGCCCGGGAAGCCTCCAGGAACTCCTGGCCGGTGGCGACCAGGGTCGTGAACTGCAGGCGCGTCGAGTGACCGATCATCAGAGTCACGTAGGTCACCACGAGCACCGCCGTCGTGCCGTAGATCTGGATCGGTGGCTGCGAGTAGACGAACAGCAGGCCGAAGCCCATGAGGGACGCCGGCACGGCGATCGGCAGTGTTGCGAACAGGTCGATGGCCATGCGCGCCGGCCGGGTGATGCGGGTCGACTGCAGCAGCGCAAAGGCCATGAAAAAGCCCACCGGAATCAGGATCGCGATGCCGATCACCGAGGTCCGCACGCTGGTCCAGATGGCGTCCACCAGGCCGCGGTTGTTCAGCACCGAGTTCCAGTGCCGCAAGGTCAGTTCGGGCACCACCAGCGACCCGGTCCAGAACGGCGACACCGACACGTAGATCAAGGCCAGCAGGGGCAGTACGGTGGTGACCAGCAGATACAGACCGATCACGACCGCCGCCCACCAGCGTGTCTCGCGCACGTTGTATCTGGAACGCGCAGAGACGACGACGAAACGCCTTTGCTCGCCCAGTGCAAACCTCTGGGCCAGCACCACCAGCAGGCCGAGCGCCAGAATTGGAAAACCCAGTGCCGCGCCCAGGCCGAAATCGACCGGGAACCGCTCGGTGAGGTAGAACATCTCCGTCGTCAGCACATCGATCTTGGCGGTGCGCCCCAGCAATAGCGGAGCAGTGAACTGCCCCAGACCCAGCAGGAACACCACCCCGGTTGCAAAGATGATGGATGGCCGCAAAAGCGGCAGCGTGATCGTGAAAAAACGCATCGCAGGTGACGCCCCGCAAGCCGCCGCGGCGGCTTCGAGTTCCTGGCCCATGTTCTTCAGCCCGGTGAACACGAACACATAGACGAAGGAACTCAGCAACATGCCGGTGATGATGACGATCCCGCTCTCGGTGTAGATGTCGAACGGCCCCTCCTCCAGACCGCCAAGACCCGGCAGCTTGCGCAGAACCATGTTCAGGTAGCCCACCTTGGGTGACAGCAGGAATATCCAGCCCGTGACGGCGGCGACCGCTGGCACAACCAGCGGCAACAAGGGGGCGAGTTCGCCGATCCGGCGCACCCGCTGCGGCAGCATCGACGCGCACCACGCGAGCAGGGTGCCGGTCAGCACCGCCACCACGCTCGACAGAATCGCCAGGACGATCGTCGTCTGCACGGTGGTGCCGATCCGCGGCAGCTCCGCCATGCGGCGAAATGCAGATCCGCCATCCAGAAAAGCACGCCACTGCAACTGCAGGACAGGCCACAGCACCAGGAAACCGACGACGACCGCCAGCAGGATCCAGGCAGTCTGCGGCACCGCTGTGCGCCGGACCAGGCCACCCGAACCCCACCATGCACGGCCCTCGGTCTGCATCGGCGTCATGCCGTCACCGGCAGCAGGATCTGTTGCCCGCCAAGTCCGCGTCGGGTTGCGGACATCACACGCTCAACGTGCGCCAAAAAGGGAGTTCCAGCGGTTCTCGAAGGCCTTGACGCCCTCGGGAGTGACCTTGTCCCAATCGATGAGCGTCAGGTTGACCTTGGAGGTGTCCAACGCGCCAGGCACTCCGGGAACCGGGCTGCCCGATTCGCCGTTTCCGACGATCGCGGCCTGCCCCTTGACCGACATGATGAAATCCTGCGCCACGAGCGCGGCGTTCGGGTTCTTGGCCCAGCTGACGATCGCCGCACCGTAGGCAAACCCATACGACGGGTTGGGTATCACGGTCTTGAACGGCGCCTTCTGGGCGTGCAGCGCGTTGTCGACCGGGATCACCGAGAAGACACCGGCCGATATTTCACCGGAGGCGGTCGAATTGGCGGACGCCACGGTGCTGGGGTACATCTTCACCTTCTGCGCCGCCAGTTTTTCCAGGTACCCCGGGTTGGTGTCATCCAGCCACTTGTAGAACAGGGTCACGACTTCGGCAACCAGGGACACGCCACCGACC
>JANLQZ010000323.1:0-3227 GCA_031368125.1 Betaproteobacteria bacterium | reverse complement strand
CGCATCTGCTCGAGCAAGGCGCGCACGTTGTTGTCGTCACTCTTGGGGTAACCAAAACGGGTCGCATAAAACGCCGTGTCCACGCCCGGCAGTCCACCAAACGCCTCCACACACAGGCCCGCGTCATCGGCCAGCGCCGGCAGCCCGCTGTGTTGCGCCGCGTGGCGTGCCTTGGCCAGCGCGTTTTCCACAAAGGTGCGGTGCGGTTCGGCGGCCTCCGCAATGCCGAGCTCGGCCTGGCACACCAGACCATAACCGAGCGGCTCCAGCATGGCCTGCAGTTCGTCGAGCTTGCCGCGGTTGTTGGACGCCAGAACGATCCTGGGTTGCGTGCCCGGCTCCGGTGTTCGCATGGCGCGCAGTGTCGGTCAACCAGCCAGACACTGGCGCTGGATCGCCATCAGCTCACCAATGCCCTTTTCGGCCAGAGCCAGCAGGGCGTCCAGGTCGCGGCGCGAAAACGCGGTGCCCTCGGCCGTGCCCTGGAGCTCGACGAAATGCCCCACGCCCGTCATCACCACGTTCATGTCGGTGTCACACGCTGCATCCTCGGTGTATTCCAGGTCGAGCAGCGGGGTTCCCTCGAGCATTCCGACCGATATCGCGGCCACCGGGGAAATGATCGGCGAGGCTTGCAGCTTGCCTTGCGCCATCAGCTGGCTGACCGCGTCGTGCGCGGCCACGAACGCACCGGTGATGCTGGCGGTGCGCGTGCCACCGTCGGCCTGCAACACGTCGCAATCGAGCTGGATCGTGCGTTCGCCCAGCGCCTTGAGGTCGAACACGCTACGCAAGGAGCGGCCGATCAGCCGCTGTATCTCCTGCGTGCGGCCGCTCTGTTTGCCACGCGCGGCCTCGCGGTCGCTGCGCGTATGGGTGGCGCGCGGCAACATGCCGTATTCGGCCGTCACCCAGCCTTCGCCGCTGCCGCGCTTGTGGCCCGGCACCTTCTCTTCGACCGACGCCGTGCACAACACCCTGGTAGCGCCAAACTCCACCAGCACCGAGCCCTCGGCATGCACGGTGTAGCCGCGGGTCAGGCGGATCGGTCGCATCTGGTCTGCGGCACGGCCGCCGCTGCGTTGGTAGTCACTCACGGTTGGGTTCCTGATGGAGGGTGGGACGGCGCCCGGGCGCGCTGCCGCAGGGCGCGCAGCCGGGACGCGAGGTTGCGCTAACGCCGCTTCGCGGCCGAGCGCCGGATGGCTTCGTTGATCTCGGCGATCGACCGTTCGATGGCGGCATCGTCGAGATCGTCATCGCCGCCGACCAGTCCGCCCGACTGTACCGTGCTGGCGAAAACACCTTCGCTGATGTGGTCCGTCGACACACTGCCCTTGGTGGTCTCGAATTCGTCCGGCGTCTCCCATTCGAGTGCGATCGCCGTCACGTTGTCGCTGCTGGCACCGGCCTTCTGCAGGGCACTTTCCACCATCTCGGGCACCGCCTGCCCGACCGGGTTGGCGCTGAGCTGCCGCACGATGTCACCATCGGCCAGGCTGCCCCACAGGCCGTCCGAGCAAAGCAGGATCTTGTCGCCCTGTTGCAGCGGGATCGGACCGGTGATGTCAAAAACCGGCTTGGTTGGCGAGCCCAGGCAGGTGAACAGGATGTTGCGGTTGAGCCGCTCGGCGGCCCGGGAAGCGGTGTGGCCGGCTGGTGGCTGTTCCATATACGAGTGGTCGCGCGTGCGCGTCACGAGCTGGCCCGCGCGCACGAGGTACAGGCGGGAGTCCCCGCAATGGACCCAGCTCGCATGGCCGTTCTGGACCACTGCAGCCACCACGGTGGTGCGCGGGGTGTCGAGCATGCCGCGCTCGATGGCGTACTTGATGATCTGACGATGGGCAGCCATGATGGCCGATGTGAGGAACGCGGTGACGTCCGGTATCTCGGGGTTGGCCTGCTTCTGGTACATGGCCGACATCGCCTGCAACGTCAGCTGGGCCGCAACCTCGCCCTCGGGATGCCCGCCCATGCCGTCGGCCAGCAGCAGAATCCCCGAGCTGCGCGTGTAGCTGTAACCCATGCGGTCTTCATTTTGCTGGCGACCACCCTTGCGACTGACCTGGAACACGGAGAATTTCATTTTGGTTTGACCACCGAGCTGACAACACTCTTGCCGTTCTTCTTGGTATCGGTGACCATGGTGTCAAACTGTAACCTCACCTTTTCGGCGACGGAGAGCTTGGTGTAACGCCGTTCCCCCTCGCGGCTGAGCTCTTTTTGCAACGCAAAGACCGATTGGGGACGCGCCAACGGGTCGAGCGCCATGCACCACTCGACCACTTCGATCAGGTTGTCCGAATAGACGCCGCGCAGCCGTGTCAGCGCGGTGGATATGCGGTCCTTCTCGAGCCGCTGCGGAGCCTCGTTGGGAGGGTAACCCTGCATGCAGGCGTAAATGCAGGCGCCGATCGCATAGATGTCGGTCCACGGCCCCATGGACGAGTCGCGCCGGTACATCTCGGGCGCCGCAAACCCGGGCGTGTACATGGGGCGAATGAAGTTGCCCTCCTTGCTCAGGACTTCGCGCGCGGCGCCGAAATCGATCAGCACCGACTTGTTGTCGTCGGTGATGAAGATATTGGCCGGCTTGATGTCCAGGTGCAGCATCTTGTGCTGGTGGACAATCCGCAAACCGCGCAGTATTTCATCGAACAGCGAGCGGATGGTGGATTCGCGAAACACCTTGGCCTGCTTCTGGTCGCGCGCCGTGATGATGAAGTCCTGCAGCGCTGCGCCTTCCAGGTAGTTCATCACCATGTAGACGGTCTCGTTCTCACGGAAGAAGTTCATCACGCTGACGACCGATGGATGCGAGATCTGGGCCAGCGAGCGGCCCTCCTCGAAGAAGCTCTTGAGACCCAGGCGATAGAGCGAGAGTTTTTCCGGCGGCACCTGCGGCGCCAGTTCACCCGGCGAGCGCGTGGCGAGCGAAGACGGCAGGTACTCCTTGACGGCCACCTGCAGACCCTCGGAATCCAGCGCCAGGTACACCAGGCCAAATCCCCCTGCCGCCACTTTGCGGATAATGCGGTAGCCGCCAATCATGGTGTCCGGCGGCAGCGCAGCGGGTTTGAGCTTCGACATACCTTGGGTAATCAGTTCTGGCCTGGATTCGGGTTGCGCCCGGTATCGCCGGGGAATGATCCCAAACGAAAAAGTGACTCAATGCCAGTTTACAGTATGACCGGTTATGCGGCGGTGCAAAGCCACCCCGCCGG
>JANLQZ010000306.1:0-2010 GCA_031368125.1 Betaproteobacteria bacterium | reverse complement strand
GACTCAGGAACTGGCCTGGCCGGGGCAGGCGCGGTGGCCGTCTGCCCCGGGCGCGCGCGGTGCGCTTGTACCGAGTATGCCGCGCAAAGCGGCGTGCAGCGTGTCATCTGTAGGGCGATATTCCGGGCGGTGCAACCGTCGGACCGCCTGGTGGTGCATCGCGTGGCTGAGGCGCTGCGCATCTTGATCTCGCTGCATGGTCAGCGCAAAAAAAACGGCACCCACCGGATGCCGTTCCTTGGGGCCGCCTGATTGATCAGTCGGTTGTAACCCGCTTTTCCCGACGCATGCGCCGCGCCGCGCCGAGGCCGCCAAGCGCCACCACGGCCAGCGCGAGCGAGCCCGGCTCGGGTACCGACAACGCGAAAGCGCCTGGATTGAACGCGCCAGGGGTGGCCGGATCTCCGGAGCGCGCAATCGCGTTGTAGAAGGCACAACCGGAGTAGCCGGGGGGGCCCTGGTCGGGGATCCCGCCGCCATCACCAATGGCCAGGGTGGCCGCGCCCACTTCACCTCCATGCGGGCCGAAGCTGCAGAACGTCGAGCCACCCGACGTGTACGCGCCCGAGATCTCGGAGACGATGTCGTACGCGACGTTGAGCGTGTCGCCGGCACCGAGCAGCTGGCTGACGGTGTAGCTGTTGCCGCTGCCGGACGCCGAAGCACCACCGGGGTCGCAAGTGAGGTAGCTGCCCAGCACGCCGACGTTGGCGCCGAGCACGTTGGAGCTACAGGTCGTGGCGCCGGAAACAGGATCGTCGACGTGACCATGCGAACGCGCGACTTCGGTCCCATTGAAGCGCAGGCTCAAGAGCAGATCGGCAAATCCCGACCCGCCACCCGAGACGCCGATTTCGCCGGAATCGACACTGAACGAGAAATTGACAAGTTGCGCCAGGCCCGAAGTGTTGGTGTAGCTGTCGGTATAACTGGCCGAGGTCTTGCCATAGAAAGTACCATCACCGGAAACGCGGGCACCGAAATAATTCAGCCCGCCAGCGTAGCCGTAGGTGTGAAAAAACAGGCTGCCACCGGGGCTGGAAGGTGAGGCGAAAAAGTCGCTGGTGCCGGTGGGGACCAGTTCAGTGGTTGAAGGCGTCTGCGAACCCGGGTTGGCAAATGCCGAAAGAGTGACCGCCGGCGCAGCTTGCACCGTGAATGTTGCACCGGCGAACACGGCGGCAACCACCAGAGCCTGTACCTTCGGGCGCGAGGAAATGGAATTTTGGAACAGCATGGATTCTCCCTTTGTTGACGAACTGGCGAGAAATGCAAAATTCGGGCCAGGCGCGGCGCCTGCTGTAAATTCAAATACTTAGCAGCTGCACGCTGACCAGAAGATTCGCGGTTGTAAAAGATGCCGACAGTTGGCTGCGCGCACCACGACGGCCCCCAAACTCGGCGGCGTCCACAACCAAAGCGCCGAGGATTGCGGCGTGCGTGTATCCCTTGCGCAATGGAGGCGGATGTCGAGGTGACGGGAACCGCAAGACCGCAACTGACGCTGGCGCAGATCGACCCTGCCGCGGGCAATCGTGGCGCGCGGCGCAGGAAACAGCCGCAAAGTACTCCTCTGGAAATGCCGCCACGCTTTCGCGCGGTCGTCTTGTCGGCGTCTCATGGTGGCGCGCGCCACGCCGTGGAGCGAAGAAAACCCGCAGTGCCAGGAAACATGCGGGTTTTGAGAGGATCTGACACGTCTTGACGCTGTCGACTGGTGCGGCTGGCGGGGATCGAACCCACGACCCTTGGCTTCGGAGGCCAATACTCTATCCACTGAGCTACAGCCGCTGGTCTGAGACCGTGCATTGTAGAAGGTTTGCCTGAGGGCGACGGCTATAATTCGAGGCTGATCACGCAGCCCCAGATTATTTGAGGACACCATGAGCGACAACAGCCACGACGAAGAGCACACGGGTCCCATCAAGACCCCGAAACAGTTGTTGATGACCGTGTTCTTGTCGTTTGTGGCACCGGTTTTCATCATCATCGGACTGGTCTTCTTCGTCA
>JANLQZ010000294.1:0-2735 GCA_031368125.1 Betaproteobacteria bacterium | reverse complement strand
CGGTACGTGGTGCCCCATGACTGGCGACGTGACCGACGGCAACGAGGCGAGTGCGCCAAATCGGGCGGCAAGCCACGTCGCAAACGCGCTGTCCATTTCGTCGCGAACTTGATCAACGCCATCCTGATGCGCCGTCTGCCGGCCCAGTGGCAACCTGTGCCAGACAGCTTGCGCCTCGGCCCATGCCCAGCCGACCATTGCCCAGTCCCCGTGCCGCAGCGTTTCCTGGCCGAGGCGTTGCCGAACAATGTCAATCAGACGGTCGAGCTGTCGGCTGTCGTCGTCCGCTTCGTTGGTGACGACCCCGGCGCGCATCCACACCGGCAATCGGGAAATGTCACCAACGGACGTGAGCCGAGGGAGCAGGCCCTCGGCAAACAGGTTATCGACGAGCATGCGCACCGCGTCATCGGAAAACGGCAGCCGCGCAGGGCCCGGAATACGCAACACGTAGGGCTCCGGCACGGGCTCCTGCAAGCTCTTGTCGCCGCGCAGCGCGGCATCGACGGCGATGGGCCATCGGTCTTCGATGAACTTCAAGAAAGTGATGCGGTCAGCAAGAAGTCCACGAACGGGCCAAGCCGAAAGTGACTACCTGTTTGAAAGCGATGCCGTCAGGCGATCGACCAGCGGATCGGGAAGGGCCACGCGCCGCAGATGCAGGTCGAGCAGCAAACGAAGGAAATCTGACTCGGAATCGATCAGTGCGTCGGCGATTTTGTAGACGTTGACCAAGATGAAATCGGCCGTGGCGCTGGCGCCCAACGCGCCCGGCCGCCGGGTGACGTACTGCTGGTACAGGCGATGCAGCATCGCGTTGGGCAGCGCGCGGACTACCGCAAGGTCCAACCCGGCAAACCACTCCGCCAGCGACAGGCGGTGCAGCTTTGCCGCATTCAACAAGTCCCAAGGCAGGTCCTCGGGCGTCTCGCCGTCATAGTGCATCAGCACTGCGGCGCCACTTAGCCGCTCACCTCGGTCCCAAACCGAGCGAAAACGGGTTTCGTACTCGAATCTAAAAGTCACTTCATCGCGCCAGCGCAACACGGCAAAGCCCCGGTCGCCGAGCCTGGCGAGCGCGTCTTCGTCCAGCAGCATGCCGTCAGGGTCGTGGACGATCTGCAGGGGCGAAGCGCCTGGATGGACCGCTGCCAGCAAGGCGGCGCCGAAGGAGGATGGTTCGGAAGTCACTTCAGTCCCCCACCCGCAGCATGCAAATCGCGGTCAGCGTCGGGGTGGTCTGCGTTTCTGAACTTGCCTTCTGGCGCCACTCGGCGGTTTCGGCTTCCAGCAATGCTATCCGTCGGTTGCGCACGCCAGGCAGCCCCACGCGGTCGATCAAGCGCCTGCGGGCGGCAAAGGCGTAGTCCATTCGCTCAGCTTCGCGCGTCATTGATAGTTGATGCTCGGCGGCCATCTCGCTGAAACGCTTCTCACCGTGTTGCAGTGCTGCACTCCGGGCTGCGGCATAGGCATCCAGCGCCTCCGTGCCTTTCAAGAGTCGGGTCGGCGCCGCAAGAGGTTCGGTCAGCAAGAGGTCCCACACCCGTCTCGCCGTCGGCAAGAAAACCCGGCCCTCGTCCGACATGAACACCGGCAGAAACCGCCGCTTGGGCGGAGCCGCGCCATGGCCTGCATCGGTTGACAGCCCGATCTGCCACAGCGACCAGATTCCCATCACGCTGGCCGGCAGGCCCGCAATGCGCACGCATGGCACGGGCAAGCCCTCGGCCCAGTGGGGCAGCGCAGCAATCAGCCCGCGCAGCCGACCATCCTCAAGCGTAAGCGCGTTCTTTCGGGCGCCCGCCGAGCCGGCATCAAACACGACGCTCTCATCGGTTCGGCCGTCGGGTTGACCGTTGAACTGGCCCTTCGGCCAGTGAAGCCACCAACCGTCTTCACGGTGTTCTGCGCTGGCTCCGGCGGCGGCCTGGTCGCAGAGGTAGTGCACAACGGCCCGCTCAAGCCAGACCTGCAGCGGGTGTTCCATCAACGCCCGGGCTTCGTCCGGCGCCAGATGCTCGTTGCTCGGCAGGATGGCGCGGTCGCTTCGGGCCGAAGCCATTTGCAAGCGGATGTTCTCCAGGGTTTGGTCGCACTGCGCCGCGATGGTGTTCGGGTCAGCTAGGCTCCTGACGTACAAGTCGTCGAACAGCGCTTCCGCCTCGACGGAATCCATCACATCGGCGGCCTTGTCGATGCCGAACTCTTCGGCGATCACGGCCAGCTTGTGTTCGAGCACATCGCGCACGCGGTGCTCGACCGTGTCTTCAAGAACGAAGTTGAAGGCACGCACGAGCTTGGCCTGGCCGATGCGGTCGACACGGCCGATGCGCTGCTCAACCCGCATCGGGTTCCAGGGCATGTCGAAGTTGACGATCACATGGCAGAACTGCAGGTTCAGACCTTCGCCACCTGCGTCGGTCGATACCAAAGCCCGCACGTTTCTCGCGAATGCCTTCTGCGCGGCCACGCGCTGCTCCAGGCCCATGCCGCCATTGAGCACGGCGACCGAAATGCCGCGCTGCGACAGGAAATCGAAAAGCATCTTCTGCGTCGGCACGAATTCGGTGAAGACCAGCACCTTGAGATCGGGCTCCTGCTCCTCTTGCTGCAGCCGGTAGATCAGTTCCAGCAAGGCCTCTGCCTTGGCATCGCTGGCGCCGGCTTCCGTGATGCGGGCCATGTCCAACAGTGTCTCGACCTCCGCCAGCTCGTCGCGCCAACCTGCCATG
>JANLQZ010000262.1:0-2462 GCA_031368125.1 Betaproteobacteria bacterium | reverse complement strand
GCGCCAGCACGGCCTCTGGCTTGAGCAATTCGTAACCCGGGATCGACAACTCGCCGCCGAGGTTGAAAAGCTGGTGCTGGATCTCGACCAGCAACTCGCGCACGCCCAACGGCATGTCTTCGCACAACAACACGCCGATGCCGGAGTTGAGCTCGTCCACGTCGCCCATGGCGTGCACCCGCAGGGCGCTCTTGGAGATGCGGGTGTTGTCGCCCAGCCCGGTGGTGCCGTCGTCGCCGGTGCGGGTCGCGATTTGTGTCAGGCGGTTGCCCATGGTGGTCTGGCTCCTTGGTTGGCACTATTGTCGCGCCTGCCACAAGGATCTGCCCGACCCGAGCGGCATGGCCCGCCACCGCTCCCGCCGCAGCCGCTTCATACGCCTTGGCGTTCAAAGATATAAACGGTTCGCCCTGAGCTTGGCCTGCCCGAACGGATCTTGCCGAGCGAACATCATTTGGTATCAGTTGATCGATCGGTCGATCGATCGATCCGTCTGCGGCGGGCAATAACACCGGAAGTGGAACAATTGCGACTTCGACCTCCAGTACCACGACGTCATGTCGGCAGTTGGCAGGCGCGCACAGGAGAGGCTTCATCAAGTATGGAAAAACATCCCGTCCACACCGAATTCGGCGGCCGCCTGGTGATTCTCGGCTTTGGCTGCATCGGTCGCGGTGTGTTGCCATTGCTGCTGCGGCATATTGCCATCCGGCCTGACCAGATACGCATCATCACCGAGCATGATTCGCATCGCGCCATTGCCGATACCTACCGTGTCGCGCTGCGCGCGCAGACGATCACGCGTGACAATTACCACGCGGTGTTGCACGAGGAATTGGGGCCGGGCGATTTTCTTCTCAATCTATCCGTCAATGTGTCCAGCGTCGATCTCATAGCCTGGTGCCAGCTGCATGGTGTGCTCTATCTGGACGCCTGCATCGAAGCGTGGGCCGGTGGTTATGTCGATGCCGCTCTGACACCATCGCAGCGGTCCAACTACAGCCTGCGCGAGGCGGCGCTGGGTTTGCGGCGTACCGGCGGCGAGGCTGCAACCGCCGTCCTTGCGCATGGGGCCAATCCCGGCCTGGTTTCGCACTTTGTCAAGCAGGCTCTGCTGGATGTCGCGGCGGCCACCGGCGCCGGCGACGACGAGCCGCGCAACCGCGTCGAATGGGCAGCATTGGCGAGAAGACTGGGGGTCAAGGTGATCCATGTCGCCGAGCGTGACACGCAAGTCTCGGCCGCGCGCAGAACGGTGCTCGAGTTCGTCAATACCTGGTCAGCCCAGGGATTCATCGGCGAGGCATGCCAGCCTGCGGAACTGGGCTGGGGCTCGCATGAGCGCCATTTCCCGGTCGATGGACATCGTCACGAGCACGGTTGTGACGCGTCGATCTATCTCGACCGACCCGGCGCGGCGACGCGCGTGCGCAGCTGGACGCCGCTGGAGGGGCCGTACCACGGATTCCTCATCACGCACGGCGAATCGATTTCGATCGCCGACACCCTGACTGTGCGCGAAGGCGGGCAGGTCGTCTATCGGCCAACCGTGCATTACGCCTACCATCCCTGCGACGACGCATTGTTGTCGTTGCACGAACTCGCCGGCAAGGGCTGGAGAGCGCCGGCGAGGCGCCGCGAGCTCGGCCCGGAAGACGTAGTCAGCGGCATGGACGAGCTCGGCGTGCTGCTCGCCGGCCACGCACGCAATGCCTATTGGTTGGGCTCGCGGCTGTCGATCGATGCGGCGCGCGCGTTGTGCCCGCTCAACAACGCAACCAGCCTGCAGACTGCGGCTGGCGTGTTGGGCGGTGTGATCTGGGCGATGCGCCATCGTCGCGCCGGCATCGTGGATCCCGACGAAATCGACTTCCGCGCGGTGCTTGAGGTTGCCGCGCCGTATCTTGGCGACATGGTTGGCGTCTACAGCGACTGGACACCGCTTGAAGGACGCGGGGTCCTGTTTCCGGAGGACGTGGATTCCGGCGACCCGTGGCAGTTCAAGAACGTTCGGGTCTGACTTTGCCACATCGATGGCACGGGCGTAGCCATCCAGGTTTGGCAGCCTGGTCAACGACCACCGGTGCAGGGCGCCTTGCGGGCGGACGGTTGACGCCTCCCCGGCATGCCACTCAGCCGGGCCGGAACAGGGGCTCCAGGTTGCCCTGCCGCCACAAGATCCAGGCCCTGGACTTTCCCTTGGGCAGGAAGTAGACCAGCCGTCCGCATTTTTGGTAACCGACCTCGAACACTGCCTTGTAGGTGGCAGGGCGGTCGACGCGGGCGAGCGTGAGGGCGCGGCGGATGCCGCGCTGGCGCGCGTGCTCGAGCATCGACCACAGGACCAGCGCATGCAGGCCCTGGCCCCGAAACGCCGGCGCCGTGATCGCGTCGGTCGTGTAGACCTCGCCCGCCAACAGCCGCAGCGGCTGCTCGGGCAATACATCGCCCCAGGAGAAGCA
>JANLQZ010000260.1:0-3628 GCA_031368125.1 Betaproteobacteria bacterium | reverse complement strand
GGTGGACCAGCGCCGACAGCAGTAGCGTGTCGAGTACCGGCTGTTCGAAACGGACCCCGCTTGCCGCTTCCTTGAGCTGCAGGAAACGCATGTCGAACGCCGCGTTGTGGGCCACCAGCACCGTATCCTGGGCAAAGGCGTAAAAGGCCGGCAGGACCTGGTCGATGGTCGGTTGCCCGGCCACCATGTCGTGTGAGATGCCGTGGATCGGAATCGAGGCGGCGGGAATGCCGCGTTGCGGGTCGACCAGCTGCTCGAACCCCTCCTGGCGCAACAACCTGCCGTTGACGATGCGGGTCGCGCCGATCTGGATGATTTCATCGCCGCCCGAGGGGTCGAGTCCGGTCGTTTCGGTATCGAAGACGGTGTACGACAACTCGCCGAGCGGGCGATTCTGCAGGTCGCGGGCCTGCTCCGAGGTCTTGAACAGGTCGAAGTCGTAGTATTCGGGCCGGCTGCCGTCGCGCGCCGCTGCGCCGGGCTCCAGCTGCTCCTGCGCGCTGGCCAGCGGCAGCAGGAATCGGAAGAAAGCCTGGTGGCGTACCCGTTCGCGCTCGAACCAGAACGCACCGCCATGGCGCTCCACGACGTCGCGCACGGTCAGTGGTGTTGTCTCCGCGCCGACCCGGATCGGGTCGAGTTCCCAGCCCATGACGGTTTCGGTGCTCATGACCTGGCCGCTCCAGACCAGGTCCAGGTGCGCGTGCTCGCCGGCGGCGCTCAATCGCAGCTCGGCGCTGCGCACCTCGAATTCTTCGGCCAGGCGCGCGGCCAGGTAGGCCAGGGCCTGCATCAGCGAGAAGCTGTCGACGCGCAGCCACAGGGAGCCGTCCACGGCGTCGGCGCCGATGCGCAGGCTGCCGACGGCGTCGATGCGCCGCGTGATGGCCGACACCAGGTCCGAACCCAGCATGTCTTCCATCGGCCAGCGCGTCTTCAGGCCATGGGACGCCGCCTGCGCGAGGTCCTGCACCCGCCGACCCATCGCTGCGGTCTCTTCGCGGATCACGCCCAGAAAACGCTCGCGCATGGCGGCGTCCAGATCCGGGTATTCCAGCATTTCCACGGCTGCCTGCAGGTTGGCCAGCGAGCCGCGGCTTCCCTCGGTCATGCCGTGCAGCAACTGGTCGCGCAGTGATTCCTGCTCGAAATCGCGCGTGATGTTGTCCAGCATCAGCACGAAACCGCCTACCACCGGCTCGCCCGCGGTGTCGCCGTCCGCGCCGCCTGGGGTGTCCAGCACCGCCGCCATCTGGACCCGCAGCAACTGGCCCATGCGCGTGGTGGTGACGAACTGCGCCGACGGACTGCCGGAACCGCGCCGCAGCCGCTGCTGGATATTTTCGAGTGCATGCACCACCAGCTTGCGGTCGAACAGCGCGTAGATCGAACGCCCCAGCCCAATGGCGCCGGCCCCGTCGGCCAGCGCCGGCAGGTCCGACAAGGCGCGAAACTGCATGCGGGCGCGGTTGTTGTACAGCAGGATGCGCCCATCCAGATTGCACACCACCACACTTTGGGTCAGCTCCGCCATCAGCGCGGCGAGACGGCGGCGCTCCAGTTCTACCCTGAAGCTGGCGTCGCGCACCTTGGCGTCGATGTCGTCCTGCAGCTGCGTGCGCTGCAACGCCAGCGCATGTATCGTGCGCTGCAGCGCAAGCGAACCGGCGCTGCCCGTGCCCGCCGACGCGCGCGGGGTCTGTCCGCCCAGCAGGATGCGGGTTTCCTCCTCCAGCCGGGCCGTGGCATCCACATGGTCGTGCAGCAGCCGTTGCGTCGCCAGCGCGAGCAACACGCCGGCAAATATCCAGGCCATCATGACCAGCGCCATACGCGACTCCAGCACCGCCGCGAGTGCCAGCCGTTCGATATCCGAGAGGGTGGCCCACAACAGGGAAGCCGTGAGCGCGGCCCAGATGCCGAGCGCCAGGCCCGGGGCCAGCAGCACCAGCCACCGGCGCCACTCCATCTTCACCGGGCCGACTCCAGCATGGCGCGGACCCTGGCCACCAGCTCCTTGGTCGAGAACGGTTTGGTGACGTAGGCATTGGCCCCCAGGGCGGTGCCCTTGGCGACGTCGGTGTCACGCCCCTTGGCGGTCAGCATGAGGATCAGGATTTGGTTCAGCTCGGTGTTGGCGCGCACCTCCTGGCATACCTCGAGTCCGGTCTTCTTGGGCATCATCACGTCGAGCAGGACCAGGTCCGGGCGGTCGCGCACGATCGCATCGATCGCTTCCTGGCCGTCGCGCGCGACGCTCACGTCGAAACCCTCGCGTTTCATCAGGTACTCCAGTGAAATCAGGATGTTGGGCTCGTCATCGGCAATCAGGATCTTGTATGCCATGTGGTGCTCCTACTGCTAGGGGTTGCCGCCCGGCGCGCCGGACGACGGTGTCTGCATCGTATTCCAGGGCAGCTGGAATATGAAACACGCACCGTGCCGGGGCGCGGCTTCGATCCACATCCGGCCGCCAAAATGCTCCACGATCTGGCGGCTGATCGGCAGCCCCAGGCCGGTCCCCTGCGGGCGGTTGGCCGCGTCGCCGCCCTGGCGGAATTTCTCGAAGATCAGCGCCTGCTGGTCGGGGGCAACACCCGGCCCGTTGTCCTGCACCGAGACCCGCGGTCCGTCCGCGCTCGTGCTGAGAACAACGTCCACTTGCCCGTCCTGTTGGGGCAGGAACTTGGCGGCGTTGGACAACAGGTTGAGCATGACCTGCATCAGGCGGTCGGAGTCGGCCCGGACAACGGCTGGTTGTGGTGCAAGCGTCAACCGGACCACCGCGCCGCGTTCACGAAACATCTCGGCCGTGGTCTGCACGGCCTGGCCGAGCAACGCGCCCAGGTCGATATCGGTGTTGTGCCATTGCGCGTGTCCGGACTCGATCTTGGCCATGTCCAGCACCTGGTTCACGAGCCGCGACAGCCGTTCGGTTTCGGCCACGATGATGCCGAGGAACTGCTGGCGCTGCGCCGTGGGCATGTCGGCGTCGTCGGCCATCAACTCGGCGAATGCGCGGATCGACGTCAGCGGCGTGCGCAATTCGTGCGTCACGGACGACATGAAGTCGTCCTTGAGGCGGTCCAGGCTCTTGAGCTGTTCGTTGGCGCTGCGCAGTTCGGCGGTCGCGCGCTCCAGCGAGCGCGATTTCTGCTCCATCTCGATCGAGTGGGCGCGCAGCTGCGACGCCTCGTCGAGTATCTGGAGCACGTCGTCCAGGGCCAGCGCCTCCTCTTCCGACACCGAGGCCACCATCACGCGCGCCGATGCGCTGCCGATGGCGCCGGCCAGCTGGGTCTCCACGTACTGCACCAGTTGTGCGTCGGGCTTGATCTGGTCGATCTGTCGGGCGCCGGTCTGGCGCGCGTAGTCGCCAAACAGGCGGCGCGCGCTGTCCGCACCCATGAAGCGCCCGACCAGGGCCAGCAGGTCCTGCACGCTGGCACGCCCGCGCCAGAATACCGGCCCGGTTGCCTTGGTGCGCTGGAACACGTCCACGAACAGCAGGGCCTGGCTGGCCTCCGCGGCCGAGGGTCCGCGGCGCAGCGACAAGACCACGTATGCCCCCACGTTGGCGGCCAGGCTCCAGAACAGGGAGTGGGTCAGGTTGTCGAGCCCGCCCAGT
>JANLQZ010000236.1:0-4211 GCA_031368125.1 Betaproteobacteria bacterium | reverse complement strand
CGGCGCTCATCAGGCATCCTCCATGCTGCGCATTGCGGAATTCGCCCTTGGGAACGGCCCGGCGGCGCTCATGCCGCGGTGGCCCGCCGCCGTGCCGGACCGGCAACCGGTGGCGTCGGCTCCAGCGCCAGCCGCGCCAGTTCCTCGCGGGCCAGGTGCACCTGGCCATCGGCCACATGGACCCTGAACTTCTGCGCGCAACCCTGGTCGGGCGCCTTGGCACAGCCATCTTCCATGCCAATGGTCCAGTTGTGCAACGGGCAGGCCACGCTGGTGCCGAAGACGATACCCTGGCTCAGCGGCCCCCCCTTGTGCGGACAGCGGTCCAGCAGCGCGAACACCTGGTCGCGCTCGGTGCGAAACACGGCCACGTCCATGCCGCGCGTGCGCGCCACCCGGCGCGAACCCAGCATCGGGATATCGGTCACCAGGCAGATCCGTTCCCACTCAGACATGGCCGTTGCCCCTTGGGTTTGACCGGTCGGCGGAACCGCCACGTGCGCGCCGGCATTCTTCATGCTGCCTCCAGCCGGGCGAACTGGCGTGTATCGACGGCTGCCTTGTCGTGTTCGAACCACGGATCGGGTTCACCATCCAGGCTGTATTGCAGCCGTTCCCACAACGCCTTGCGCCCGGCATGGTCTTCCAGGATCTTCTTCTTGACGTAGTCCAGCCCGACCCGCGCGACGAAATGCACCGTGCGCTCCAGGTACCAACCTTCTTCGCGGTACAGCTGGCAGAAGGCGCCGGTGTACTCGAGCACTTCGGCCGGGTCCTTGAGCTTGGTGAGAAAATGCGCGACCTCGGTCTTGATGCCGCCATTGCCCGCCACGTACATCTCCCAGCCCGATTCCACGCCGATGATGCCCACGTCCTTGATGCCGGCCTCGGCGCAGTTGCGCGGGCAGCCGCTGACCGCGAACTTGACCTTGTGCGGCGCGTACATGCGCCACATGGCGCGCTCCAGGTCCTTGCCCATCTGGGTCGAGTCCTGCGTTCCCATGCGGCACCATTCGGAGCCGACGCAGGTTTTCACGGTGCGCAGCGCCTTGGCATAAGCATGGCCGCTGGGCATGCCGATGTCCTTCCAGACATTGACCAGGTCCTCCTTCCTGACCCCGAGCAGGTCGATGCGCTGGCCGCCGGTGACCTTGACGGTCGGGATCTTGTACTTGTCGACGGCGTCGGCAATACGGCGCAATTCGTCGGCCGTGGTCTCGCCGCCCCACATGCGCGGGATCACCGAATAGGTGCCGTCCTTCTGGATGTTGGCATGACTGCGTTCGTTGATGAAGCGGCTTTGCGGGTCGTCCTTGGCCAGCTTCGGCCAGCTCGAGATCAGGTAGTAGTTGATCGCCGGCCGGCAGCTCGCGCATCCATTGGGTGTGCGCCATTCCATGAACTGGTACACCGCCGCGATGCTGAGCAACTGGTTGCTCACGATGGCGTCGCGCACGGCCTGGTGCCCGTGTTCGGTGCAGCCGCACATGGCTTTCATCTTGGGCGTGGCGGAGTAGTCGCCGCCGGCGGTAAACATCAGTATCTGCTCCACCAGCCCGGTGCAGGAGCCACACGAGGCGCTGGCCTTGGTGTGTTTGCGTACTTCGTCCAGCGTGAACAGGCCCTTTTCCTTGATCGCCTTGCAGATGGTGCCCTTCTTGACGCCATTGCAGCCGCACACCTCGGCCTCGTTCGGCATCGTGGCGGCCTTGTTGTGGCCCTCATGCCCGACGTCGCCGATGTTGGATTCGCCGAACATCAGCTTGTCGCGGATTTGCGCTACGTTGCGGCCGTCGCGCAGCAGCTTGAAGTAGTAGCTGCCGTCCACCGTGTCGCCGTAGAGGCAGGCGCCCACCAGCCGGTCGTCCTTGATCACGAGCTTCTTGTAGACGCCGCCCGAGGGGTCGCTCATGACGATCTCTTCCGTACCCTCGCCGCCCTGGAAATCGCCGGCGCTGAACAGGTCGATGCCCGTCACCTTGAGTTTGGTCGACGTCAGCGACCCGGTGTAGCGGCCGATGCCGAATTGCGCCAGGTGGTTGGCAGCCACCTTGGCCTGTTCGAACAACGGCGCGACCAGCCCGTAGGCGATGCCCCGATGCGCAGCGCATTCGCCGACCGAGTAGATGCGGGCGTCGGTGATGGTCTGCATGGTGTCGGTCACCACGATGCCCTTGTTGCAATGCAGGCGCATCGACTCGGCCAGCGCGGTGTTGGGGCGGATGCCGACCGCCATCACCACCAGGTCGGCGGGCAGTTCGGTATCGTCCTTGAAGCGGATCGCGCGCACCCGGCCGCGTGTCGCGCCGTCCGTCGGCTCGGCCGCCACCAGTTCGTGGGTTTGTGCGCCCATCAGAAACTTCAGGCCGCGGTCCTCCAGGGACTTCTGCAACAGCCGGCCGGCAACGCTGTCGAGCTGGCGCTCCATCAATGTCGGCAACACATGCACCACATGCACGTCCATTCCGCGCAGCATCAGGCCGTTGGCGGCTTCCAGCCCCAGCAGGCCACCACCGATCACGACCGCCTTGCGGTACTTCGCGGCGGCCGCGAGCATGGCGTTGGTGTCGGCGATGTCACGGTAGGCGATGACCCCCTCCAGGTCCTTTCCAGGCACCGGAAGGACGAACGGGTTGGAGCCGGTGCAGATCAGGAGGCGGTCGTATTCGGCTTGCGTGCCGTCCTCGGCCAGCACGATGCGCCTGATGCGGTCGACCGAGGCCACCTTTTTGCCGGCGTGCAAGGTGATCTGGTTGTCGGTGTACCACTCCCATGGGTTCAGCACGATCTGGTCCAGTGTCTGCTCTCCGGCCAGTACCGGCGACAACAGGATCCGGTTGTAATTGGGATGCGGCTCGGCACCGAATACCGTGATGTCGTACAGCTCCGGGGCGACCTTGAGCAGTTCCTCGAGCGTTCGCACGCCCGCCATGCCGTTGCCAATCATTACCAGTTTGAGTTTCTTCACCGCTTGCTTCCAGAGCTGATCCAGTCTGTCACCGCAATCCCCATGCCAACTATTCGCACTGGTTTGCGACTTCCGTGCACCAAATAGGGGAATACCCTTGCTTTGGGTGAAGACGCCTGGGCACCGATATTGCGTACGCTTGCCGCATGGCGTTCGAAATCGACATCGGTTATTGCTCATCGGCTGGTCTCAAGCCTGGCAATGAAGATTTCTGCGCAGCGATGCTGGCCGATCACGGATTGGAGGAAATGGGTGCCATTGCCGCCATAGCGGACGGCGTGAGCCGCGGCGGCATGGGCAAGGAGGCGGCGCAAACCACCGTCATCAGCCTGCTTCGCGACTACTACGGAACTCCGCAGACCTGGGACACCACGGTTGCGCTGGACCGTATCATCGCGGCCCAGAACTCGTGGCTGGCCGGCATCAACCGGCGCCGCTTTCCAGCCATGGGCCTGACCACGCTCACCGCCCTGGTATTGCGTGGCCAGTCGTATGCGCTGGCGCACGTCGGCGACTCGCGCGCCTACCTGCTGCGTGACGGCCAGCTACAGCAACTCACGCACGACCATGTGGTGAACCATCCGGATTTCAAACACACGCTGTTGCGGGCCGTGGGTGCTGAAGACCGGGTCGTGGTCGACTATCTCCAGGGCGATGTGCAGGTGGGTGACGTCTTCGTCCTGGTGACCGATGGTGTGTATGGCGCTTTTCCCGCGCGCCATTTCGGGGCCCTCATTGCCGGCGTGAATGCGCAATCGGCGGGCGAAGCATTGGTGCAGTCGGCCCTGAAGGCGGGAAGTCGCGACAACGTCACCGCCCTGGTGGTGCGCGTGCTGGGACTGCTGGCGGCCACCTTGCAGGACGAGAACCGCGCAGCGGTGACCTTGCCTGTGCCCGCGCGCCTTGCGGTTGGTGCGAGCATCGACGGGCTTGTGACGACGGCCGTGGTGGCGGACAACGGCATCAATGTGATCTACCAGGTGCGCGACCCCGCCAGCCGGACGCTCTACGCATTGAAAACCCTCAATCCGGCGCGTGCGCATGATGTCCAGGAGCGCGCCATGCTCGCGCACGAGGCGTGGTTGGCCAAACGCATGCAGTCGTCGCGCGCGGCCGGCAATCTGGTCCGCCTGTACGACGATCTGCCAACCGGACTGCCGCGCAGCGCGTTTTATTTGCTGTACGACTGGCACGGCGGTGAAACGCTGCAGCAGATGATTTCGCGCATGAAGCGGTGCAATGT
>JANLQZ010000157.1:0-5336 GCA_031368125.1 Betaproteobacteria bacterium | reverse complement strand
TGGTGGTGGTGACGACCGACAAGGTGTACCAGGAGCGCGCGTCGTGTTACCCCTATCGCGAAGACGACGCGCTCGGCGGGCACGACCCGTACAGCGCGAGCAAGGCCGCGGCCGAACTGGTGGTGGCGTGTTACCGCGACTCCTACCTCGGCGACAACGGCGTGGCCGTCGCCAGCGCGCGGGCCGGCAACGTGATCGCCGGCGGCGACTGGGCGCAGGACCGGCTGCTGCCGGACGCGTTCCGTGCCTGGAGCCGGGACCGGACGCTGGAGGTTCGCCGTCCCGCCGCGGTCCGGCCGTGGCAACACGTGCTCGAGCCGTTGTCCGGCTACCTGCTGCTGGCTGAAAAGCTGTGGCAGGACCCGGGGCTGGCAGGGGCCTACAACTTCGGACCCGACACCGCTGAAATGATCACGGTGGGCGAGTTGGTACAACTGGCCCGCAGCGCCTTTGGTCGCGGGCACAGCGCCTATGGCACGGGCGCGAGCGGACCGCACGAAGCCGGCGCATTGATGCTGGAGGTGGCCCGGTCCCGCCAGGTGCTGGGCATACGGCCGTGCTGGCCGGTGCAGCAGGCGGTAAGCCGCACCATGGCCTGGTACCGTCAATATTCCAACGGTGCGCCGGCGCGCGGCCTGTGCCTGGCAGACATCACCGACTACGCGCCCGAAAACGGGGTCCACACCCGGTCTGCGCGCGCGGTGCGGGTGCCGCCGGCGCGCGAGGCCGTGCCTGCGACGGCAAACCTGGGGGCAGCATGAACCGCCTGCAGGTGACCGACACGCCGCTGGACGGAGTGCGCCTGGTGCAGCGCCAGCGGATCGGCGACGCCCGCGGTTTTCTGGAGCGGCTGTTCTGCGCGCACGAGTTGGCGGCGGCGGACTGGACGGGCCCGGTGGCCCAGATCAACCACACGCTGACGCAGCACCGCGGCACGGTGCGCGGCCTGCATTTCCAGCAGGCGCCGCACGCCGAGATGAAACTGGTCAGTTGCCTGCGCGGCGAGGTGTGGGACGTGGCGGTCGACCTGCGCGCGGACTCACCGACGTACCTGCGCTGGCACGCCGAGATCCTGTCGCCCGCCAATGGCCGCGCCATGCTGATCCCTGAAGGCTGTGCGCACGGGTTCCAGGCGCTGAGCGACGAGGCCGAGCTGGTGTATTGCCATTCCTCGTGCCACCGCCCACAGGCCGAGGCCGGGTTGCATCCACTCGACGTGCAGCTGGGCATAACGTGGCCGCTGCCGGTCGCGCGGTTGTCGGATCGCGACGCGGGTCAACCATCGGTCAGCATCTACCTGGCGCAGGTGTCGGCATGAAATGCCGCCATTGCGCGTGTCGGCTGGAACTGCCGCTGCTCGAGCTGGGCAGTGCGCCGCCCTCCAATGCCTACCTGGACGCCAACGCATTGGACGCACCGGAACTCTGGTACCCGTTGCGCCTGCTCGTGTGTACCGGCTGCTGGCTGGTACAGACCGAAGACCACGCGGGTCGCGAAGCGCTGTTTGGCGCCGACTACGCCTACTTCAGCTCCTTCTCGAGTTCCTGGCTGACCCATGCCCGGACCTATGTGGAACAGGTGGCGCAGCGCTTTTCGCTCGGACCGCATAGCCTGGTGGTCGAGATCGCGGCCAACGACGGGTACCTGCTGCAGTACGTGCAGCGCCTCGGAATTCCCTGTCTGGGCATCGAACCGACGGCCGGCACTGCTGCCGCGGCGCGCGCGCGCGGCCTGGAGATCGTCGAGCGGTTTTTCGGGGTTGCGCTGGCGCAGGAAATGGCGCGCAATGGCGGACGCGCCGACCTGATGGTGGCCAACAACGTGCTGGCCCACGTACCCGACATCAATGATTTTGTGGCGGGTTTTGCCGCCTTGCTCAAGCCGCACGGGGTGGCGACCTTCGAGTTCCCGCATTTGCTGAGCATGGTGCGCGGCTGCCAGTTCGACACCGCCTACCACGAACACTACTGCTACCTTTCACTGTGCAGCGTTCAGCGCATTTGCGCGGCCAACGGACTGGTGGTGTTCGACGTGCAGGACCTGACCACCCATGGCGGGAGCCTGCGCGTCTTCACGCAGCGCTCCGATACCGGCGAACAACCCATCACCAGTGCGGTGGGGGAGGTGCTGGCGCGGGAGACCCGGGCCGGGTTGCAAGCCACTGCCTTCTATGCGGGTTTCCAGGCGCAGGCGGTGCGGATCAAACATGCGCTGCTCACGTTTCTGCTGCAGGCGCAGCGCGATGGACAGACCGTCGCCGCCTACGGCGCAGCCGCCAAAGGCAATACCCTTTTGAACTTCGCCGGCGTTCGGCCGGACCTGGTGGCGTTCGTGGTGGACCGCAATCCGGCCAAACAGGGCAAGTTCATGCCCGGCAGCCGCATACCGATCGTCGCGGAAGCGCAGTTGTCGACGCACCGGCCCGACTGGGTGCTGGTGCTGCCGTGGAATCTGCGCGCCGAAGTGGCGGCCCAGCTGGCCTACATCGCACAGTGGGGCGGCCAGTTCGTGACCGCGGTGCCGCGACTCGACACCTGGGGCGCGGGCGCGGCGCAGCACGGCGGCGGCGGGCCACGCAGGACATCCCTGCCGGCATGAAGGTCCTGCTGACCGGCGCGAGCGGCTTCCTGGGGCAATACGTCCTGCGGGCCCTGCAGCAGTGCGGCATCACGGCGGTGGCGGTGGGGCGCCGGCACCCGCGCGACCTCGCCGGCGCCACGTTCGCCGCGGCCGATTTGTTGGCCACCGAAGATCTGGCCACGCTGGCGCGGCAAGTGGGCGCAAGCCACCTGCTGCACCTGGCCTGGGTGACCGAACATGGCACCTACTGGGATTCGCCCGAGAATTTCCGCTGGGTCGACGCGAGCACCCGGCTGGTGCAGGCATTTTGCGAGGCGGGCGGGCGGCATGTGCTCGTCGCCGGCACCTGCGCCGAATACGACTGGAGCCAGGGGTGCTGCCGCGAGGACACGACGCCGCTCGAACCGGCCACCGTTTACGGCGTGGCCAAGGACGCGACCCGGCGCCTGGTGACGGCGTTGTGCACACAACACGGGGTGCGCTGCGTATGGGGCCGGGTGTTTTTCCCCTATGGCGCCGGCGAGGCGCCGGCGCGGCTGGTCCCGTCCCTGGTCGCTGCGCTGCAGGGCCAGTGCAAGGAATTCGGCGTCCATGCGTTGCAGGTGCGCGATTTTCTGCATGCGAGCGATGTGGCGCAGGCCTTCGTCACCTTGCTGAGGTCACAGGCCGGCGGTTGCTACAACCTGAGCTCGGGCCAGGCGGTGCCGGTGGGCGAGGTCGTGGAAACGCTGGCGCGCCTGCTCGACGCCGATCCGCAGCCGGTGCTGGGCCGCGCGCCGGCGCGCCCGGCCGGGCCGGCCGTGCTGGTGGGGCATAACGCGAAGCTGCGCTCACTCGGCTGGCGCCAGCAGTCGACGCTGGCGCAGGGCCTGGCGCAAACCCTGCGCGACCTGTCGGGCCGCGCCACGGACCAGAAGGCGGCACGCCATGGCGCATGAAACCTGCCCGGTCTGCGCCAGTGGCGCGGTGCAGCTTTTCCTGCAACGCGACCGGGTGCCGGTGCACCAGAACCTGGTGATCGCCGGCCGGTCGGACGCGCTGGCGGCGCCACGCGGCGACCTGGCCATGGTGGTGTGTGAGGAGTGCGGTTTTGTCTACAACCGGGCCTTCGATCCGGCCAGGTTGAGTTACGGCCAGGACTATGACAACACCCAGTCGCATTCGGCCTGCTTCGACGCCTACCTCGACCAGCTGGTCGCGCAAATGGTCGCGCTGCACGGTGTGCGCAATGCGCGGGTGGTGGAGGTCGGGTGTGGCAAGGGGCACTTTCTGCGCAAGCTGGTGGCGCATGCCGGCGCCGACAACCGCGGGTTCGGGTTCGACCCCAGTTACTCCGGCCCGCCCGAGGACCTGGAGGGCCGGCTGGTGTTTCGCCGCAGTTTCTACGACGCATCCTGCACCGGGGTCGCGGCCGACGTCGTCGTGTGCCGCCATGTGATCGAACATGTGCCCGACCCGATGGTTTTGCTGCAGTCCGTGCGTTCGGCGCTGGCGCTGTCGCCGGGGGCGCGTGTGTTCTTCGAGACGCCGTGTGTGGAATGGATACTGCGCAACAAGGTGGTCTGGGACCTGTTCTATGAACACTGCTCGCTGTTCTCGGCGGCGTCGTTGCGGCTGGCGTTCGAGCGCAGCGGTTTTGTGGTCGATAACGTGGCGCATGTATTTGGCGGCCAGTACCTGTGGCTCGAGGCCCGTCCGGGCGCGGTCTCGTCACCCGACCACCGTGCGCCGGGCGCACACACGGCGCGGCTGGCGCGGGCCTACGGTTCGGACGAACACGCGCTGCGCCGGACCTGGCTGGACCGGTTGGCGGCATTGAAGGCGCAGGGACCGGTCGCGCTCTGGGGGGCAGGCGCGAAAGGCGTGACCTTTGCCAATCTGGTCGACGCCGGTGCCCGCATGCTGGACTGCGTGGCGGACATCAACCCCAACAAGCAGGGGCGCTTTGTCCCTGGCACCGGCCACCCGATCGTCGCCCCGGCCGAGCTGGCGCAGCGCGCGGTGCGCAACGTGGTCCTGATGAACCCCAACTACCTGCAGGAAAACCGCCAACTGCTGCAGGCGGCGGGCTGCGACGCGAAGCTGATCGACTGGAGCCATGGATGAAACTGACGCTGGATACCGATGCACAGACCCTGACGTTGTTCGAAGCCGGGCAGACGCGCATATTGCCGCTGTATTCGGATCAGGCTTTCGAGGCGATTTCGCGCCAATGGGTACGGGTGGGCTGGAACCAGAAATACCAGTACACGTTTTCCTGGATGGGTCGCCCGGTGATCCAGTTGCCGGAAGACATGCTGCGCATGCAGGAGGTGATCTACCGCTTGCAGCCGGACCTGATCATCGAAACCGGTGTGGCCCACGGCGGTTCGCTGATTTTTTATGCCAGCCTGTGCAAGGCCATGGACAAGGGGCGCGTGGTCGGTGTGGACATCGAGATCCGGCCGCACAACCGCCAGGCGATCGAGTCGCATGCCCTGGCCGGGCTGATCACGCTGATCGAAGGTTCGTCGACGGCACCGGCGGTGGTCGAGCAGGTACGTCGCCAGGTGCAGCCGGGTCAGACCACACTGGTGATCCTGGACTCGAACCACAGCTACGCCCACGTGGCCGCCGAACTGGAAGCCTACGCCGGCCTGGTCACGCCCGGCTCGTACATCGTGGCGACCGACGGCATCATGCTGGACCTGGCCGACGTGCCGCGCGGCAGACCCGAGTGGACCAGCGACAACCCGACCAGTGCCGCCAGGGACTTC
>JANLQZ010000115.1:0-1969 GCA_031368125.1 Betaproteobacteria bacterium | reverse complement strand
CGGATGGCGCTGGGGTGTCACGCACTTTAGCAATCGACGGCGCAGTTTGGTTGACTCAAATCAAATATCGTGGCGCCAGGTTTGAAATCGCTTTCACGATGGACCGCCAGTTCCGGTTGACTTGGTCGGGAAACGGCGGGGCGCCGATTCCCCGTGGTATTCATCCAGCGCGGGCGAGTACCTGGGCCGGTTGGGCGGGTGTCCAGGGCCGGGTGCAATGCTGTTCAGTTTGTCATGCCGGATCATGTCCGGCATGACAAACTGAACAGTATTGGGGCTAGCCGGCCATCTGTGGGCCGATACCACCGAACAGTCACACAAGAAGAAATGCGGCGATGCGTGGAGGCATCGCCGCATCTGTGCTGTCGTTGTGGCTGAGGGGCCGTTGGTGAATCCTATCCGGCCGTGATTCAGCCCGATCGCGTACTCAGCAGGGCTGGTGCTGGGCTCCGCAAGGGTGAAATTGAAGGCGGTTCCCGGCACGGTCACCACCACCCTGGCGAGATGGGACAGGACCGCGGTCGGCCGGGCGCACATCATTGGCGCGTACGCCGTCGATCAGCACGTCGCCGCCGGTGACGCTCTCCAGGCCCGCGATCATGCGCAGCACGGTGGACTTGCCGCAGCCCGACGGACCGACGAACACCATGAACTCGCCGTCGGCGACCTCGAGGTCGATGCCCTTGATGACATCCACCGTTCCGTAACTCTTGCGGATGCCCCGCAGTGAAACTTGTCCCATGTCAGTGCCCCACGGCGCTGGGCGCATTCCGCGACGGACGAAACGCGGGCATCATTCGCGGAACACCGCGCAACCGGCTTTGCCGGGGCGCTGGTGTTGCCCCCTTGAGGGGGGAGACGGCTACACGCAGTGAGCCGTAACAGGGGTGATTCATTCTAGGTCCCGGTTGCGACCTCGGCGCGCTGCGCGCGTTCGGTCTTCTGACGTTGCAGGAAATCCCGGTACCACAACGCGCTGTGCTTGAGCGTGCGGCGCTGGGTCTCGTAGTCGACATGCACGATGCCGAAGCGCTTTTCGTAGCCGGACGCCCACTCGAAGTTGTCGAGCAGGCTCCACACCATGTAGCCGTCCATGCGCACACCGTGGCGGATCGCCTCGGCCACCGCCGCAATGTGGCGCGCGATGTATTCGGTGCGCCGCGCGTCGTCGATCCGGCCGTCGACCAGCTCGTCCTTGAAGGCGCCGCCGTTCTCGGTGACATACAGCGACGGCACCGGGTAGTCGCGCTGCACGCGCAGCAGCAGCTCGGTCAGGCCCTGCGGATAGATCTCCCAGCCCATGTCGGTGATCTCGTAGCCGCTTTCGCGCGCCTCCCATGGTTCGGTGGCGCTGACCACCGAACGCGAGTAGTAGTTGATGCCCAGGAAGTCCATCGGCGCGGCGATCGCCTCGAGGTCGCCGGCCTCCACCTTGGGTGCATCGGCGCCCAGGAACTCGAGCACATCGTGCGGGTAACTGGCCTTGAACAGCGGGTCCATGTACCAGCGCAGCAGGCGCCCGTCCTCCAGGTGCGCCTTGGCCTGGTCCTGCGCCGAGGCGGTGGCGCCGTGCATCGGCGCCAGGTTCAGGACGATGCCCAGCTTGGCGTCAGTGCCCTGGGCGCGCATTGCCTGCAGCGCGAGGCCGTGGCTCAGCAGCAGATGGTGCGCGACCTGCATCGCCACCGCGCGGTCCTGGATGCCGGGCGCGAATACGCCGGTCTCGTGCCCAAGCACCGACATCACCCAGGGTTCGTTGTGGGTGGTGATGGCGGCCACGCGGTCGCCCAGGCGCCCCTGCATGCCTTGTGCGTACTCGACGAACCGGTGCACGGTGTCGCGGTCGGCCCAGCCGCCGCGGGCCTGCAGTTCGAGCGGCAGGTCCCAGTGGTTGAGCGTCAGGTAGGGTGCGACGCCGCGCTCGAGCAGCCCGTCGACCAGGCGTTCGTAGAAATCCAGCCCCTTGGTG
>JANLQZ010000072.1:0-4823 GCA_031368125.1 Betaproteobacteria bacterium | reverse complement strand
CACGAGGGTGACGCCTCGGGCGAACAGCGCGTCGGGCCACAAGCCCGCCGAAGGCCCGATGACTGCAAAACCGTGTGCATTGGGCGCCGCAGCCAGCATCTCGTCGAGTGTGTCGTTGAGCAGCATGGTGGATGTGCCGACCACCCGGTTGCATCGCGCCAGCGCCGACCGGTCGAGCGTGACCCGCACATCCGGGAAGCGCTGTCGCTGGCGCCGCGCCGTCGCCTCATCGAGTTCGACCACCGTGAGCTGCGCGCCACAGGCTTGCACCTTGCGCACCAGCGGCGGAAAGAATCCGATCATGCCCAGGTGGTCACGGCCCGTGAGCTGCAGCTCACCCAGGGAGTTGCTGGCGGGTGGCGGGGCGTAGCCGATCTGGCGCCAGACCGAGTCGGTCAGCGCGTTGATGCATGCCAGCGCCAGCGCCCGCTCGACCGGACTGCCGCCGGTGAATTTGGCCACCATGCCCAGGGCTTTCGTGCCGGCCAGCGTTTCACCCGCACGCAGCCGGCCCGTCAACTGGTCCAGCGTATCGCCCAGAAGCACATACGACAGGCCGAACGAACCATCATCGAGCTCGACCGCGCAGAACTCCGCGTCGCGCGCTGGCGCACCCTGCCGGAGCTTGGTTGCAGGGACATGCAGTGCGGCAATGGCCGGCGACCCAAAACGCTGCGCGATAACCTGCAACTGCGCAACCAGCTCATTGGCAATCTGACCCATAGGCGAGTATCCCTTTCCGTTGAACGATGCATTGTGAAACGGTGACATCCGCCGCGGTCTGATCCGCGTCGTAACGGATGCATTCCCGTACACTGCGGGCTGCATCTGGGTGGGCGTCTCCCGCCCCTACCAATCGACGCGATGATCATCACCAGCCTGCTTGACACGGACCTCTACAAGTTCACCATGATGCAGGTGGTGCTGCACCAGTTTCCTGGCGCGCAGGTGGAGTACCGGTTCACGTGCCGCAATGCACAAAACACGCCGCCCCCGGGCGGGGCCAGCTTTGACCTGGCGCCCTTCGTCAACGAGATTCGCGAAGAGATCAGGTCGTTGTGCAGCCTGCATTTCCACGATGCGGAGTTGGCCTACCTGCGTTCGATGCGCTTCATCAAGAGCGATTTCGTCGATTTCCTGGGGCTGTTTCACCTCAACGAGAAATACATCACCGTGCGCGGCCTGCCGTCCGGCGAGATCGACATCACGATCCACGGCCCCTGGCTGCATACGATCCTGTTCGAAATTCCGGTGCTTGCAATTGTCAACGAGGTCTACTTCCGCAATACCTACAAGCTGCCCGACCTCGTGGAGGGGCGACGGAGGCTCGACGTCAAGATCGGCCTGTTGCGCGCCGATACCCTGGGCGACCTCAAGATCGCCGACTACGGCACGCGCCGGCGCTTCAGCCAGGGCTGGCACGAGGAGGTGCTGCGCGTGCTGGCGGTCCGTCTCGGAACGAGCCAGAGCCCGGGCCATCGTGCGGGCACCGCGGGCCAACTGGCCGGGACCAGCAACGTCCTGTTCGCGATGAAACTCGGCCTGACACCACTTGGCACGATGGCGCACGAGTACCTGCAGGCCTGCCAGGCACTCGGTCCGCGCCTGCGCGACAGCCAGATCTACGGTTTTGAATCCTGGGCCAAGGAATACCGCGGCGACCTCGGCATCGCATTGAGCGACGTCTACGGATTAGAGGCGTTCCTGCGCGATTTCGACATGTATTTCTGCAAGCTGTTCGACGGCGCCCGCCACGACAGCGGCGACCCCTTCACCTGGGGCGAACGCATGTTGGCGCATTACGCCAAGAACCGGGTCGACCCGCGCACCAAGACCTTGATCTTCAGCGACGCGTTGACAGTGCCGCGTACGATCGAGTTGTACCAGCAGTTCCGCGGACGTTGCCAGCTCGCATTCGGTATCGGGACCAACCTGACCAACGACCTGGGCTACGAGCCGCTGCAGATAGTCATCAAGATGGTGCGCTGCAATGGTCAGCCGGTCGCCAAGCTGTCGGACACGCCTTCCAAGAACATGTGCGACGACGAGCACTACATGGCCTACCTGCGTCAGGTGTTCGAGATTCCACAGGTGCAATGACATGGACATGGGCAAACCCGCAATCACTGTCGCCAGGGCAGTCTTCCCGCAAGTCATCGAGCGCCTGGAGCAGCACTTCGACGTGTTGTCCAACCAGTCGGACGCGGTCTGGAGTGCGGCCGACCTGCTGGAGAAACTGCGCGGGTGCGCCGGGCTGTTTTCGACCGGTGGCGAACGCATCGACGCGGCCCTGCTGGCGGCCTGCCCCGAGCTCAAGATCTGCGCCAGCATGGCGGTCGGGTACAACAATTTCGACCTGGATGCAATGACCGCTGCCGGCGTGCTGGCGACGAATGCGCCCGATGTGCTGACCGAAACCACGGCCGACTTCGGCTTCGCGCTGCTGATGGCGACCGCGCGCCGCGTGGCCGAGAGCGAGCATTTCCTGCGTGCTGGCAAATGGACCCGCTGGGGTTACGACATGTTCGCGGGGTCGGATATCCACGGCGCCACGCTGGGCATCATCGGCATGGGCCGGATCGGCCAGGGCATCGCCCGCCGTGGCGCGCATGGTTTCGGCATGCGCGTGCTCTACCACAACCGGTCGCGGCTCGCCGCGGGCATCGAGGCCGATTGCAAGGCCAGTTATGTGGGCAAGGACGAGTTGCTGGAGACCGCCGACCATGTGGTGCTGGTCGTCCCGTATTCGGCCGCGTCCCACCACACCATCGGCGCGCTGGAACTGGCGCGCATGAAACCCACCGCGACACTGGTCAACATCGCGCGCGGCGGGATTGTCGACGACGCCGCGCTGGCACAGGCATTGGCGCAGCGCCGCATCGCCGGCGCCGGGCTCGACGTGTTCGAAGGCGAACCGCAGGTGCATCCCGGGCTGCTGCAGGTGCCCAACGTCGTCCTGACGCCGCATATTGCCAGCGCGACCCTGCCGACACGGCTCGCCATGGCGAACCTGGCGGCCGACAACCTGATCGGTTTCCTGATCCGCGGGCAACCGATCACCGCGTTGAACCCGTCCGTGCTGGCCCGCGCCGGTTGACCCGTCTGCACTCGGCCGGACCGATCGGCCCATGCCTGCCGGGCCGGTGGTCCCGTTCGCGATTCATGACAATCGTTGAGTAGGTGATTGCCATGTCCGACTCGATGAGGCTGCCCCGGACTCCGATCCGGGGGCATCGATGGATTGCGGGTCGAGCCCGCAATGACAGCCTGGGTGACCAATGGCCGCCTTGGTGACTTGTGCCAGCGTTGGTGCCCCGGGGTGACCAGTGACAGCCTGGCTGACCCGTGCCAGCGGGTGGGAGTCGTGTATTGGCGAAGGCGCACGGGTGCCAGCGGCCGGTCGGGTTCCCATTGTCGTGAGCACCGCTCGGTACCCGTGGCCACGCCGTGGCGCGGCGTCGAGCAGGGGCTGCGGCAGCCATGATTTGAACAACAATAGGGCCATGGAGCAAACCGGTCTGAATGCAGTGTTGTTGTGGTGCCTGGTGGGACTGGCCGGTATCAACCTGATAACGCTCCTGTGGCTGGCGCTGCGCCGGCCCGACGCGCGCCTGGCGCAGGCGGCCGAGGCCGGGCGCGTCGAACTGCTGGGCGCGGTGCAGGCCGGTGCAACCCGGATCGAACGGCTCGAGCGTGAGCTGGGCCGCGAGATCGGCGACGCGTCGCGCGGCGCGCGCCAGGAACTGGCGCAGACGTTCGCGCTGTTCCAGCAAACCCTGCTCACCCAGGGCGCCGAAGCGACGCGCACCCAGAACATGCAGATCGACGCCTTCGGCCAGCAATTGGCACTGCTCAAACAGACCGTGTCCGATACCCTGAGCACGCAGTTGCACAACCTCGGCGAATCCAATGCCCGGCGCATGTTGGAAGTGCGCCAGACGCTGGAGGCGCAGCTGGCGCAGCTGCAGGCCAGCAACGCGACCAAGCTCGACGAGATGCGCGCCACCGTCGATGAGAAGCTGCAGGCCACGTTGCAGGCGCGCCTGGGCGAGAGCTTCAAGCAGGTCGCAGACCGGCTCGAGCAGGTGCACAAGGGCCTGGGCGAAATGCAGACGCTGGCGCAGGGTGTGGGCGACCTCAAGCACCTGCTCACCAACGTCAAGACCCGCGGCATGTTCGGCGAGGCACAACTCGGCGCACTGCTCGAGCAGGTGTTCGTGCCCGACCAGTACGGCGTGCAGGTGGCCACGCGCCCGGGCAGCAAGAACGTGGTCGACTTCGCGATCAAGCTGCCCGGCCGCTCCGACAGCGGCGAGCCGCTGTGGCTGCCGATCGACGCCAAATTCCCGAACGAAGATTACGAGCGCCTGCTCGACGCCCAGGGCCGGGCCGACGTCGCCGGCGCCGAGCTCGCCGGCAAGGCGCTAGAGGCGCGCATCCGGCTGGAAGCGCGCTCGATGTCGGAGAAGTACCTCGAGCCGCCCTACACCACCGATTTCGCGATCCTGTTCCTGCCGACCGAAGGCCTGTATGCCGAGGTGTTGCGCCGCCCCGGCCTGATGGAGGGGCTGCAGCGCGAGCACCGCATCACGCTGGCCGGTCCGACGACGCTGCTGGCCATGCTCAGTTCCCTGCAAATGGGTTTTCGCACACTCGCGCTGGAGCGGCGCGCGAGTGAAGTCTGGCTGGTGCTGGCGGCGGTCAAGACCGAGTTCGGGAAGTTCGGCGATGTGCTGGCGCGGGTCAAGAGCCAGACCGAGACCGTGCTCAAGACCCTCGACACCGCCCAGACGCGCAGTCGTGCCATGGGCCGTGCCTTGAAG
>JANLQZ010000469.1:0-2462 GCA_031368125.1 Betaproteobacteria bacterium | reverse complement strand
GGGGCGCCTGTCTTGTCCTGGAACGCGCAATGCGGGCGCACCACGCACTGCCAGCAGCGCGGCTGGCGCGCCTGGCAAACATAACGCCCGAGCAAGATCAGCCAATGGTGCGCGTCGACCAGGTACTCGGGCGGGATGCGGTCGAGCAGTTTGCGCTCGACTTCGAGCGGGTTTTTTCCCGCTGCCAGCCCGGTGCGGTTGGCAACCCGGAAGATATGCGTGTCGACGGCGACCGTGGGTTCTCCAAAGGCGGAATTCAGCACCACGTTGGCGGTCTTGCGGCCCACGCCGGGCAGCGCCTCGAGTTGTTCACGCAGGCGCGGTACCTGCCCGCCGTGCCGTTCGACCAGCATGCGGCAGGTCTGCAGCAGGTGCCTGGCCTTGCTCCGGTACAGGCCGATGGTCTTGATATGGTCTTCCAGCCCTTGCTGCCCGAGGGCCAGCATTTTCTGCGGCGTGTTGGCGACCGCGAACAGCCGCCGGGTGGCCTTGTTCACGCTCACGTCGGTGGCCTGTGCGCTGAGCAGTACCGCCACCAGCAACTCGAACACGCTGGTGTACCTGAGTTCAGTCACCGGCATCGAATCGGCCGCCTTCAGGGCGGCAAAAAACGGCGCAATGGCGTCGTCTTTCATCGACCTGGCGCCAGCTTCAATTCGGGACACCGGCTTGTGCCTCTCACGCTCTCAGGCCAGGTGGCGCAGTTCGCGCAGCGCCACCGAGACCGGCGCGAGGTCGGCCGGCTGGGTACTGATATTGGTGCGCATGCGGCGCAGGCGCTCGATCGCCGCGCTGTGCGTCGAGCACCACTCGTCCAGGCCTTCCTTGCGCGCCAGCAGGCCGAGCGTGACCTGACCGGCGATCGAATAGACATCGTCTCGGGCGCTGGCACGGGCCTGGGTTTGCCACAACGTCTCGACCGGTAGCCGGTTGATTTCGGCGCGCCACAGTGTGAGCCCGAGTTCTGCGTCGATGCCGAAATAGGCGCGGGCCGCATGCTCGAGCGTGGTGTCGGCTTTTTGCGCCAGGTCGACCAGGTCGAGCGCGGGAAAGATGAATTCCAGCGCACTCAGGTCCAGTGCCAGCGTCGGCTCGACGCCGGCCTGCACCAGGTTGCCGGAGGCGAGTTGCCAGTCGGCCTGTGCGCCCGGTGGCAACCATTCGGCCAGGCGCTCGCGCAACGCACGGGCGGATGGCTGGTAACGCGCAATCAGACTGGGCAGGTCGGTGTTGTCGGAGCGCGCGCGCAACATCCAGCGTGACGCGCGCTGGGCGATGGCCGTGAGTTTGCTCAACAGGTCGAGTTGCAGCCTGGCATCGACGCGGTAGTCCAGCGCGTCGATCTGGTCCCATAGGCGTTCCAGGTCGAATACCTCGCGCGCCAGCGTGAAGGCGCGGATCACGTCGGCCGCCGTGGCGCCGGCCTCCGAGGCGATGAAGTTGACAAAGGTCGCGCCGGTGCGGTTCACCACCGTATTGGTGATGAAGGTGGCGATGATTTCGCGCTTGAGCGGGTGGCTGGCCACCGCCGGCCCGAAGCGCTCGCACAGGACCTTGGGGAAATAGGCCTTCAGCGAGCGGCTGAAATACGGGTCGTCGGGCAGGTTGCTTGCCAGCAGTTCATCGAACACCGACATCTTGGCGTATGCGAGCACCACCGCGCCTTCAGGTGCGGTCAGGCCGGTCTTGCGTGCCCGCCGACGCGTGATTTCATCGTCGCTCGGAAGGAACTCGATGGCGCGGTTCAGGCGCTTGGCGCCTTCGAGCCAGTGCATCAGCCGCTGATGGCCATCGAGCAGGTAGAACGGGCGGTGGTTGGCGATCTCGAGCGCCTGGGTCTGGTAATAGTTGTCGGCCAGCACCAGCAGCCCGACTTCGTCGGTCATCGACGCCAGCAGGTCATTGCGTTGCTTGAGCGTCAGGTCGCCGGCTTCCACCACCTGCCCCAGCAGTATCTTGATGTTGACCTCATGGTCCGAGCAGTCCACGCCGGCGGAGTTGTCGATCGCGTCGGTGTAGATCAGGCCGCCCATTTGTGCGTATTCGATGCGGCCGTTCTGGGTACAGCCAAGGTTGCCACCCTCTGCCACCACCTTGCAACGCAATTCGCCGCCGTTGACGCGAAACGCGTCGCTGGCCTTGTCGCCCACCTGGGCGTGGCTCTCGAAGGCGGCCTTGACATAGGTGCCGATGCCGCCGTTGTAGAGCAGGTCGACCGGCGCGAGCAAGATCGCGTGCAGCAGTTCTGCCGGGGTCAGGTCCTGCGCCTCCGTGCCGATGACGGCACGTGCCTCGTGACTCAGCCGGATCGATTTGGCGGTCCGGGAGTAGACCCCGCCGCCCTGCGAGATCAGCCCCTTGTCGTAGTCCTCCCAGCTCGAACGCGGCAGGGCAAACAGGCGCTGCCGCTCGGCGAAGGAGAGCGCAGGGTCGGGTGCCGGGTCGATGAATATGTGGCGGTG
>JANLQZ010000015.1:0-3094 GCA_031368125.1 Betaproteobacteria bacterium | reverse complement strand
ACCGGCGGCCGCGTGCAGCAGCACGGCCTGGCCGGCGCGGACCAGAAACGTGCGCCGGATCAGGAACTGCACCGTGAGCCCCTTGACCATCATCGCCGCCGCCTGTTCGAAGCCGATCCCGTCGGGCAGGCGCACCAGCCGATCGGCCGGGCACAGGCGGACTTCCGAGTACGAGCCCGGCGGGCGCTCGTAGGCCACCCGGTCGCCACAGGCGACGTGGGCCACACCGCGCCCGACCGCCTCGACGACGCCTGCACCCTCGACCCCGATGCCGCTTGGCAGCGGCAGACCGTACAGGCCGCTGCGGTGGTAGATGTCGATGAAGTTCAGCCCCACGGCGTGGTGCCGCACCCGCGCCTGGCCTGGGCCCGGGTCGCCCACCTCCACGTCCTCCCAGCGCAGCACTTCCGGCCCGCCGTGTTCATGGATGCGAAATGCCTTCACCATGGGCCATGCTTCCGGTATTTCAGATGCCGTGCCGGGCGGCGACTTCAGGCACTCGCAGCGGGGGCCAGGCTGGCGCCCCGGACATTCGGATGGCATGCTGCACGTCAGGGACTCGCCGCCTGGGCGGACGTGACCTCGGTTGCACGGCCGGTCGCAGCCGCGCCTGCGCCAGCGCGAAAAGCCGCCAGCAGGCCGTCGCCGATGGTCCTGGCCTCGAGCGCGCTCTGGCGTTTGACGTGGCCGAAACCGCGGATGCGCTCGGGCAGGCGCGCCAGTTCGACCGCCAGCGCGTGGTTGTGCGGCGCCAATGCCGGGCACACCTCGTCCAGCAGCGCCTCGTAGTCGCGCAGCAGCGCGCGCTCCAACCTGCGCTCGGCGCTGTGGCCGAAGGGATCGAGCGGCGTGCCGCGCAGCCGCTTGAGGCGCGCCAGCAGACCGAAGGCGCGCAGCATCCAGCCGCCATAACTGCGCTTGCGTGCCACAGCGTCGGTGCGCGCAAATCGATCCAGCAGCGGAATGGCGAGATGGAACTGCAACCGGAAGTCGCCGTCGAATTCACGTTGCAACCGGTCGATGAAGGCGCCATTGGCATACAGCCGCGCCACTTCGTATTCGTCCTTGGCCGCCATCAGCTTGTACAGCGCACGCGCCACCGCCTCGGCCAAGGCGGTGCTGCCCGCGACCCGCGCCCGTTCGGCCTGCGCCACGCGCTCGACCAGGGCGCGGTAACGCCCGGCGTAGGCGGCGTCCTGGTAGGCCTCGAGTTCGCGCGCGCGGTGCGCCACCAGCTCCGCCAATGTCCGGTGGGGCACGGCGGGTTCCTGCTCCGGCACCTCGGCAAGGGCCGCGAGCCGTGCCGGATCGTGCGCCGCCAGACGGCCCCAGGCAAATACCTTCTTGTTGGATGCGACCGCGACGCCGTTGAGCTCGATCGCGCGTTCGATCGCGCCCAGGCCCACCGGCAGCAGGCCGCGCTGGAACGCGAAGCCCAGCAGCAGCAGGTTGGCGGCGATCGCGTCGCCGGCCAGCACCGTGGCCAGCGCTGTCGCACGGACATAGTCGACCCGCTCCGCGCCGCACACCGCCTCGATCGCGCTTTCGATCTGCTGCGCCTGCAGGTCGATGTCGTTGTCGACGACGAATGCGGCGGTGGGCTGCACATGGCGGTTCACGATGCTGCGGGTGTGGCCGGGCCGGCAACGGGCCAGCGCGGTCTCGCCGGCGGCCACCAGCGCGTCGCAGGCCAGCACCAGGTCCGCACCGCCGGCGGCCAGCCGCACCGCGTGCAGGTCGGACGGTTGCGCGGCGATGCGCACATGGCTGGTCACGGCGCCGATCTTCTGCGCCAGGCCGGTGAAGTCGAGCACGCTGCAACCGCGCCCCTCCAGGTGTGCCGCCATGCCGAGCAGCGCGCCCAGCGTCAGCACGCCGGTGCCGCCGATGCCGGTAACCAGGATGCCGTAGGGCCGCTCGAGCGCCATCGGCGCCGGCAGCGGCAGGCCGCGCGCTGGGTCGTCTACCGTGCCGGCGGCCGGGGACACGCGCCGCGGCATCGCCCCGCTGAGCGTGACGAAACTCGGGCAAACGCCGTTGATGCACGAGAAGTCCTTGTTGCAGCCCGACTGGTCGATCGTGCGCTTGCGCCCGAACTCGGTCTCCAGCGGGCGCACCGAGATGCAGTTCGATGCGCGCGAACAGTCGCCGCAGCCTTCGCACACCGCCGCGTTGATCACTACATGGCGCTGCATCGCCGCGTCCGGCGTCTGCTTGCGCGTGCGCCGCTTCTCGGCGGCGCAGGTCTGGTCGTAGACCAGCACGGTCAGGCCCGGCAACGCGCGCAGTTCGCGCTGCACCCGGTCGAGCTGGTCGCGGCCGTGCACCTCGACACCGGGCGCGAAGCCGGCGTCGGACGGGTACTTGGCCGGGTCGTCGCTGACTACCACCACCTTCTTCGCGCCTTCGGCTGCCACCTGGCGCGTGATCTCGGCCACGCTCGGGCTGCCCTCGACGGCCTGGCCGCCCGTCATCGCGACAGCGGCGTTGTACAGGATCTTGTAGGTGATGTTCACGCCGGCGGCGGCGGCGGCACGGATCGCCAGCAGCCCGCTGTGCTGGTAGGTGCCGTCGCCCAGGTTCTGGAACACATGGCGCTGCGACGTGAACGGCGCCAGCCCGATCCAGGTCGCGCCTTCGCCCCCCATGTGGGTGCTGGTGATGGTGTTGCGCTGGGGTATCAGCTGCACCATGCCGTGGCAGCCGATGCCGGCCATCGCGCGGCTGCCCTCGGGCAGCTGCGTGGAGCTGTTGTGCGGGCAGCCGGAGCAGAAAAACGGCGTGCGCTGCGTCGTGATCCGGTGTGCACCGACCGCGCGCGCCTGGGCGTCGAAGCGCGCCAGCCGCGCCTGCAGGCCGGTGGGTGCGCCGCCAAGGGCCTGCAGCCGCGCGAGCACGGCGCGCGCCACCATCACCGGCGTGATCTCGCCTTCGCTGGGCAACTGCGGTGCGCCGTGTTCATCGCACTTGCCGGTCACGCGCGGACGCTGCGCCGTGTCGGTGTTGTACAACAGGCGCAGCAGCTGGTCCTCGATGAAGGCGCGTTTCTCCTCCACCACCAGCACTTCCTGCAGGCCGCGCGCGAAGTTGCGCG
>JANLQZ010000977.1:0-2039 GCA_031368125.1 Betaproteobacteria bacterium | reverse complement strand
GACTCCACCGGCCTCTGCGCAGAAGACCATGTCGTCCTTCATTGCGTCGCCGGCCAGCTTGGGCAACTCGCTCGAGCAGATGCCGTCGCCACCCATGAACTTGGCCTTGATGCCGAGTTGGGCCATCTGCTTGATCATCGGGCCGGCAACAGCGTCCATACCGCCAAAGAAAATGATGTCGACCTTCTTGCCCTTGAGTGTGGTCAAGATGGCGTTGAAATCGGTTGCCTTGTCGGTCGTGAATTCATGACCGGCCACCTTGCCACCAGCAGCCTCGACTGCCTTCTTGAACTCTTCGGCAACACCCTGGCCGTAGGCGGTACGGTCATCGATGACGCCGATGGACTTGCCCTTGAGCGTGGCCACTGCATATTTGCCGAGCGTGCTGCCCAGGTGCACGTCGTCGGCAACTACGCGGAACACGCCCTTGAATCCCTGGCGCGTGAATTTGGGGTTGGTGGCGGACGGAGAGATTTGCGGAATGCCTGCTGCGTTGTAGATTGCCGAGGCCGGAATCGATGTACCCGAATTCAAGTGGCCGATCACACCTGCCACCTTCGCGTCCACCAGTTTCGTGGCGACGGCTGTACCCTGCTTCGGGTCGCCGGCGTCGTCTTCGGGCATCAGTTCAAGCGTGACCTTCTTGCCGCCGATCATCACACCCTTGGCGTTCAGCTCTTCGATCGCCATGCGCGCGCCGTTTTCGTTGTCCTTGCCCAGGTGGGCGATTGCGCCGCTGGTCGGGCCGACGTGACCGATCTTGACGACGTTGGATTCGGCAGCCGGTGCCGCCGCGACCGGGGCCGAAGCAGGAACCGCGGCCGCGGGCGCCGGCTCTTCCTTCTTGCCGCAGGCGACCAACAGGACGGCGGCCGCGCACAAGGTCAAACTGGTACGAAATGTCATATGCATAGAAACTCCAAGGGGTATTTTCAGAACAGTTGAAAGATAGTTATTTATCTCAACAGCGCGCGAGGATACCGCATTTCTTGCGGCCACACCATAGGGAAGCCACTAGGTGCAAGGCCGTCGTGCCGGCAACAGGGAGCGCGGTCTGGCGCGTGGGGACGGGCTGGTCAGACGCGTCGGCGCGCGGCAATCTCGTTGGCCACCATGTCGGCGACGGCCTGACGCAAGATCGGCTCGACCTCTTCGCGCAGCCGCGCCGCAATCGCGTCGACCTGCTCCAGAACGGCAGTCGCGACCGCGTCACGCAAAAGGCTGTCGAGTTCGGTGTCGACCTGCCCGCGCACGCTGTCGGCAATCGCCTGCAAGTCGGCATCGACGTCGAGTCGCCCATCGTTCGCTGGGCTCCGCGGCAAGCCGGCACGCGGCGGCACTACCTCGGTCAAGGTCGGCAAGAAGCGCGGCACGTTTTTGGGGAGCACCGCCATCAACGGGGCTCCTTCAACTGGACTTCGTGGCGGGTGATGGCGTAGCCCCGGTCGACGTAGTACTTCCATCGCATTCGCGATTGGGAGCGATCCGGGTCGTCGGTGCCGACGACTTCGATCAGGCGATCAAATCGCTCGAAACCCGACGGCACGCCGGCGCCCAGATTGAGCAGCACTTCGTGGTGCGGAGACTCCTGTGGCGACGCGCACAGGACGACCGGCGAAGTGGCCGCGACCGCGGGCGCGCCGGACACGAGACAGTGGGGAACGAAGTCGACGGCCGAAAAAGTCCACAAGTCACGGTCGAACTGCTGCAGCACGGACAGTTCACCGGTCACCGCGACGCGCACCCCTTTTGCCACCGCCTTGCGCAGCAAACGACACACATAGTCCAGTTTGTCGGTTGCATTGAAATGAAACGCCACCTCGGTCATCGCGCCGCACCCGGTAACCGCATCAAGCTGGTTTGCGTCTGGACGCAGCGGGAGCCTTGGCGCTCACGACTGCGCTCTTTGACGCCATCTCCATCAGGTAGCCCAGCAGCAGCGGCACTGGCCGGCCCGTGGCCCCCTTGGCGGTACCGCCTTTCCAGGCCGTGCCGGCAATGTCCAGATGTGCCCATGGATACTTGCCCGCAAAGCGCTG
>JANLQZ010000964.1:0-7461 GCA_031368125.1 Betaproteobacteria bacterium | reverse complement strand
GCGGCGGTGCTGGAGCTGCAGCAAGACGCGCGGGTGGCGCAGCTGATCCCGATCAGCCTGGGCGATACATTGCGCGGGTTTCGCGTCGTCGGCACGACGCCGGCTTATGTGTCCCACTACGGCGCACGACTGGCCCAGGGTGTGGTATGGGCCGATTCGATGCAGGCCGTGCTCGGCGCCCAGGTGGCGCGCAGCACGGGTCTGGCGGTCGGTGGCGGCTTCCATGGTTCGCACGGGCTGGGTGGCTCCGGACAGGAACACGGCGATCACCCGTACCAGGTCACCGGCGTACTGGCGCCGTGCGGCTGTGTGCTGGACCGGCTGGTGCTGACGTCGACCGAGTCGGTCTGGCAGGTGCACGAGAAGTCGACCGCGCCGGACGAGGAGCACCCGAAGGCCGTGGAAGCCGAGCGCGAGGTGACGCTGGCGCTGATCCGCTACAACAGCCCGCTGGCCGCCGTGAGTTTTCCGCGTTTCGTCAACACCACCACCGTGCTGCAGGCGGCCGCCCCGGCCATCGAGGTGACGCGGCTGCTGGGCATGGTGGGTGTCGGCACCGATGTGCTGCGCGGTTTTGGCGCGGTACTGCTGCTGAGCGCCGGACTGAGCGTGTTCATCGCGCTGTGGAGCGCGGTGCGCGAGCGGCGCGCCGACCTCGCGATGCTGCGGCTGCTGGGGGCGCCACCGGCCAAGGTGGCCGGGCTGGTTGTGTGCGAAGCCCTGTTGCTGGCCGTGCTGGCGATCGTGCTCGGGTTGGCACTTGGCCATGGCCTGGCGCATCTGGCCGGTTACTGGATGCAGGCCGAGCGCTCGTTGCCGCTCACCGGCTGGACCTGGCTGGGCGCCGAATGGTGGGTGCCTGCGCTGGGGGTCGGCGTGGCCCTTGTGGCCGCCTTGTTGCCGGCCCTGGGCGCGTACCGACTCGACGTGATGAGTTTGCTCAACGCCCGATGACATGGATGGGAGAAGTCATTGAGGAAGCTGCCGGCCAAGCTGGTTGACGGCAGTGTCCTGGCGGTTGCCGCTCCCTGCGCGAGCGCCGCCGCCACCCGCAGCGATGCCGAAACCAAAAACCAGGCCGCGCCGCGCGCCACTGCGCCATGCCGGCGGCGCCTGAGAACGCGGCAGCAGTCTTGAATTTGGCAAGAAGGAAGCGGTCTGTTACCAGGATCTGCGGGCGTCTGTCAGCGGGTGGCTTGCCAAGGGCCGGCAATTGGCAAATACTGCTGCATGGCACACCGGCACCGGGCAGGTGCATGTCCTGCCGGTGGGCACCCGCGGAACTCTTTGCCTTGACGTGCCTCAGACTACCCGACCCGACCCGACCCGACCCGACCCGACCCGACCCGACCCGAACCGAACCGAACCTTGGAGCCACGCATGAAATTCGCCGCATTGACGCTGTCCCTTTCCCTTTCCCTTTTGGGTTGTGGCGCCATGGCGCAGGTCGGCGTACCGGTCGGCACCGGCGCCGGCATACATGGGGCCAATAGCCCGTTTGCGCCACTCGAGCCGCGCGCCGACGTGGTGCCCTGGTCGGTGCTGACCGACGTCAAGACGCGGGCCGACAAGAACAAGGTGCTGCCGGTGTTTGCCGTGGGCCAGATGGCGCTGCACCAGAAGACCCAACGCATCCAGGGTTTCATGATGCCGCTGGAGCCAGGCGAAAAGCAGAAACACTTCCTGTTGACTTCGGTGCCGCTGACCTGCAGTTTTTGCACACCGGGCGGACCCGAGAGCATGGTCGAAGTCAAGACCAGGATACCGGTGAAGTATTCGATGGAGCCGATCGTGGTGGAGGGCCAGTTCCTGGTGTTGCTCGATGACCCGTATGGCCTGTATTACCGGGTCAACGACGCGGTCAGTGTGAAGTAGGCCAATCCCGCTTGCGGACAACGCGGCGCGTTTCGGCGTGGCGTCGGCGTGCGGGCGCGCTCACGGTCAGGCGCCCATGAGCCTGGTCGTCTGGTCGGCGCTGCTGCTGGCCGGCATCAAGAACCTGCTGCTGCCAGCGCTGACAGCCGTGCCGGGATGGTCGATGGGCATGTCGGGCCCATCGCTATCCGTCATGGTGGTCATCGCCGCATTGCCGATCGGCGCCAACGTGTTCATGTTTTCGCAGCGTTATGCGGTGGCACAGGAACTGGTGACCGCCGGTGTCGCCGTATCGACGGCGCTGGCCCTTGTCAGCGTATCGGTCGCGATGCTGCTGGTCGGCGCGGCCTGACGCCTGGCGCCGCCGGCGCGCTCAGGGGGCCAGCCGCTCGCGCAACCACTGGTCGCCGTCGAGCCTGTAGCGCAGGCGGTCATGCAGGCGGCTCTTGCGCCCCTGCCAGAATTGCCAGCTGTCGGGCTTGAGGCGGTAACCACCCCAGTGCGGCGGCCGCGGCGGCTGCAGCAGGAACTGCGCGCCGTACTTGGCGGCATTGGCGACCAGCACGGCGCGGCTCGAGATCACCCGGGACTGCGGCGAAGCCCAGGCGCCGATGCGCGAATCCAGCGGCCGGCTCTTGAAATAGGCGTCGCTGGTGGCCGCATCGACCTTTTCCACGATGCCTTCGATCCGCACCACCCGTTCGAGCTCGACCCAGTGGAACTGCAGCGCGGCATAGGGGTTGCCCGCCAGCTCCTGCCCCTTGCGGCTTTCGTAATTGGTGTACCAGACGATGCCGCGTTCGTCATACCCCTTGATCAGCACGACCCGGGTGCTGGGGCGCAGGTTGCCCGCCACCGTGGCCAGTGTCATCGCATTCGGTTCCGGCAACTGGGACTGGATCGCCTCATCGAGCCAGCGCGCAAACTGTTGCAACGGGTCGGTGTGCGAGGCGTCTTCACTGAGTTCGGCGCGTTCGTAGCTCTTGCGCAGGTCGGCGATGGTGCTCATGCCGCGAGTATAGGAACCAAACCGCCCGTCTCTAGCCGGCGTGGCCCAGCAGCCGGTGCAGCGCGTGGTCGCGAATGCCGTGTTGCTGCAGGCAGCGCAGGGTCTGGTTGGCGTATTCCAGTGTGCTGCCGTAACGGCCGCGCGCTTCGGAGAAGATTTCGCGGTAACGCTGCGCGCTGAGTTCGCCCGTGAAGTTGGGGCTGCGGCGCGAAAGGGTGAACGCCAATGCCGTCACCGGCCCTTGGCGCGTGGTGCACGGCAGCCATTTCGGGTCGTAGACGCCGGTCACCATCTCGCGGTCCCACAACTTCTGCAGCACCGACGCGCCGTCGCGGCGCGCCACGCGCAACACGGCACCGTGGCAGCTGCCGCCCGACAGCAGGGCAAAAACCAGGCCCGGGCGATCGACCGTGCCGCGGTTGACGCGGCTCCACATCTTGAGCGCGCGATGCCAGCCGTGGACCCGGGCCAGGTGTTGTTCGACCACGTCGAAATCGGGCCGCCAGATCAGCGAGGCGTAGGCAAATACCCACAGGTCGCGCTTGCCGCCCCATTCGCGCAGCGCGTTCTCCAGCATCGGCGCGGGATCACGCATTGCCGTTGGCCACGGGGCGGGGGGATGGGTAGGGTTGTTCACATCAGTTGTCGATGGTAAGCGCAGGCGCAGGTGCATGTCGCGCGCTACCTCTGTATATTGTTGAACGCGCGACGGCCCGGGCGGTTTACACAAAGGCCACTGTCGGTCTGGTGGCAATTTGGTAATCGACTGGTAACCCGCGGGCGTCCTTCAGGGCGGATTCGGGAGTACGATGCGCATGTAATTTTGTTACCAAAAATCATGAAACTTCACGACACATTGCAACAGGTAACCCAGCGCATCAGCCAGCGCAGCGCGCCTACCCGAACCGCTTACCTGCAGCGGCTCGACATCGCGTCGCGGCGCAAACCGGGCACCGAACGCATGGGATGCGCCAACGTGGCGCACGCGCTGGCGGCCATGCCCGACAACGACAAGGCGGTCGCGATGCCGCGCGGCAACACGCTGAAAATCGCGGCCGTGCGCGCACCCAATATCGGCATCGTCACCGCCTACAACGACATGTTGTCGGCGCACGCGCCGCTGCAGCATTACCCTGAGCTGGTGAAGGCCGAAGCGCGCAGGCTCGGCGCCACGGCGCAGGTCGCCGGCGGTGTGCCCGCCATGTGTGACGGCGTCACGCAGGGCACTGCCGCCATGGAGCTGAGCCTGTATTCGCGCGACGTGATTGCGATGGCCACCGCGGTGGCACTGAGCCACGACATGTTCGACGCCGCGCTGCTGCTCGGCGTGTGCGACAAGATCGTCCCGGGGCTGCTGATCGGAGCGCTGCATTTCGGCCACCTGCCCACGGTGTTCGTGCCGGCCGGTCCGATGACCTCGGGCTTGTCGAACAACGAAAAAGCCAAGGTGCGCGAGCTGGCGGCGCAGGGCCTGGTGGGGCGCGCCGAATTGCTGCAGGCGGAGGCCAAGGCCTACCACGGGCTGGGCACCTGCACCTTCTACGGCACCGCCAACAGCAACCAGATGTTGCTCGAAGCCATGGGGCTGCATGTGCCGGGCACGGCATTTGTCAATCCCGGCGCCGTGTTGCGCGACGAACTCACGCGCGAGGCGGTGCGCACGGTGCTGGGCCGGCCGACCCCGTTCGCCGCCGCGGACCGGCCGGTCGCGGCCGAGGACGCCAAATTGTGTGCGCCGATCGGGCGCATCGTGGACGAGCGGTGCATCGTCAACGCGATGGTCGCGCTGCTCGCCACTGGCGGGTCGACCAACCACCTGATCCACTGGGTGGCGGTGGCGCGGGCGGCCGGCATTGCGATCGGCTGGGACGACTTTTCGGCGCTCTCGGATGTGGTGCCCCTGTTGACCCGCATCTACCCGAACGGCAGTGCCGACGTGAACCAGTTCCAGGCTGCGGGCGGCCCCGGATTCGTGATCCGCGAATTGCTCGACGCCGGCCTGATGCATGCCGACGTGCTGACCGCGCGCCCGGGTGGTCTGCGCGAGTTCACCGGAATCCCCCATGGCGCCGGCGACGCCCTGTCGTGGCGCGACCCAGGCGCTTCGGCGGACGAGTCGGTGGTGCGCGGTGCGGCGTCGCCGTTCAGCGCCACCGGTGGCCTCAAGCTGCTGCTGGGCAACCTCGGCCGCAGCGTGATCAAGGTCTCGGCGGTGCCCGACGACCGCCATGTCATCGAGGCGCCGGCGCGCGTGTTCGATTCGCAGGAGGCACTGCATGCCGCCTTTGCTGCTGGCGAACTCGAACGCGACGTGGTATGCGTGGTGCGCTGGCAGGGCCCGCGCGCCAACGGCATGCCCGAGCTGCACAAACTCACGCCGCCGCTGGCTGTTTTGCAGGGCAAGGGATTCAAGGTGGCGCTGGTGACCGATGGCCGCATGAGCGGCGCGTCGGGCAAGGTGCCGGCCGCCATCCATGTGTCGCCCGAGGCGGCGGCAGGCGGCCCGCTGGCGCGTCTGCGCGACGGCGACGTAGTCCGTGTCGACGCCCTGGCCGGGACGCTGCAGGCGCTGGTGCCGGCGGACGAATGGGACCGCCGCGCACTGGCGACCATGCCCGAGGCGCTGGTGCAGGCGAACGGCCTGGACATGGGGCGCGAACTGTTCGCCGGCATGCGGCGCAATGCGCTGAGCGCGGAAGAAGGAGCATGCACATGGCTTTGACCAACAACTTGGGCGCCGCCGGGTCGTCCCATGACACTAGCGCGGCCCTGCAGGGCAGTGCCGCATACGCCGCCAACGGCGCGGGGCCGATGACCGCTTTGCAGGTGATGCAGGACGCGCCGGTGATTCCGGTGATCGTGTTGAACGATGTCGCCCACGCGGTGCCGCTGGCGCGTGCCCTGGTGGCCGGTGGTGTGCGCATGCTCGAGGTCACCTTGCGAACGCCGCAGGCGCTGGCCTGCATGGAGGCGATCGCGCGCGAGGTACCCGAAGCGGTGCTGGGCGCGGGCACCGTGCGCAGCGCCGCAGACGCGCAGGCCGCGGCGATGGCCGGTGCGCGGTTTGTGGTCAGTCCCGGTTACACCCATGCCGTGGGACAGGCCTGCCGCGACCTCGGTCTGGCCTTGCTGCCGGGCGTGGCGACCGGCAGCGAGATCATGATGTGCCAGGAAGACGGCCTGACCGAGCTCAAGTTCTTTCCGGCGATGCAGGCCGGTGGTGGCGCCATGTTGCGGGCCTGGAGCGGGCCGTTCGGCGAAGTCCGCTTCTGCCCCACCGGCGGTGTCACGCTGCAGAACGCCGCCGAGCTGCTGGCCCTGCCCAATGTGGTGTGTGTGGGTGGCTCGTGGCTGGTGCCCGCCGATGCGCTGGCGGCCGGCGACTGGGCGCGTATCACGCAACTGGCGCTGGACACCCGCGCCTTGGCCAGGGTCGCCCACTGAACGTGCGCTGCCTGACTGGCCGGTGCGGTCACCTGTATTTCCAGAACGAGTAGAAAGGTCAGGAAGCTTCCACCGGCCACCGCACCGCCGCCGCCGGAAGCGCTACAGGTCCTTCACCAGCCGCAGCGCGTCGTAGATGGCGGCGTGGGTGTTGCGCGCCGACACCGCGTCGCCGATGCGAAACAACTGGAAGCCGCTGTTGCCCGCAGGTTGTGGCTGCCCGGCCAGCAATGCGTCGTAGTCGACCGCGCCCTGGTTCGACGACAGCGGCTTGAGCTCGAAATAGAGCTCGTCCAGTGGACGCGTGCCATGGTTGACCACGACCTGGTCCACGCGGCGCTCCTTGTGCACGCCGCCGTAGTCGCTGCCGACCCGCGCCAGCAGCCCATCGCCCTCGCGCTCGACTGATTCGAGGCGGAACGTGACGGTGAAAGTGACATCGTGTTTCTGCAGGCTGCGCATGTACGGCACCAGGTTCATCGCCATCACCTCGGGCGCGAAGGAGCGGTCGGGCGTCATGATCTCCACCGCCGCGCCGGACTGTGCGATCACCTCGGCCGCCTGCAGCGCCGGATGGTCGCCGGCATCGTCGAACAGCAGCACCTTGCGCCCGGGCTTGACGTCGCCGCTCAGGATGTCCCAGCTCGAGACCACGAGTTCGTTGCCGTGCCGCAACACGTCGGTATGCGGCAAGCCGCCGGTGGCGACGATGACCACATCCGGTTTTTCGGCCAGCACCATCGCGGCATCCGCCAGCGCGTTGAAGCGGAACTCCACGTTGCGTTCTTCACAGCGCGCCATGCGCCAGTCGACGATGCCGATCATCTCGCGCCGGCGCGCGCTGCGCGCCGTCAGGCGGATCTGCCCGCCGGGTTGGGAGGCCGCTTCGAACACCACGACCGCGTGGCCGCGTTCGGCGGCGACGCGCGCCGCTTCGAGCCCGGCCGGCCCGGCGCCGACCACCACCACCTTGCGCCGCGCCGGTGCCGGCACGATGTCGTGCGGCATCGTCAACTCGCGCCCGGTGGCCGGGTTGTGGATGCAATAGGCTTCGCCGCCCTGGTAGATCCGGTCGAGGCAGAAGTTGGCGCCGACGCAGGGGCGGATGCTGTCCTCCCGGCCGGCGACGATCT
>JANLQZ010000912.1:0-7507 GCA_031368125.1 Betaproteobacteria bacterium | reverse complement strand
CACTCCCGGCAGTGGCATTGGAGCGCGCCCTGGACCTCACCCTCGAACTCGTATTTGATGTCACCACAGTAGCAGCGGCCTGTCAGTTTCATGGTCAGCCCCAAGGAATGGATTGCGTGAATGATAGCCCGCCAACATTTCGCTGTGGCCAGTGGGCTGCCACGATGAGGCCGCTCCACAAAGGGACAAGACCTTCCATCGAGGCCTTGGCGGGGTGCCGAGCAATAGGCACTTGAGGCCGTGTGGGGACAACTCGTTCAGCACGCCGGTGCCCGCATCACCGTTCAGCACGGTGTAGGCATGTTGCGCATTGCGGAACATCAAGGGCAATTCCATCGCGGCCGTGTTGGGCACGATGCCGTTGCCCATGGCGGCGGCGTGCTGGCCGTCGGTGGTGTTCACCGCGTGGCCCAATTTCCGGTTGAACTTGGCAGCGTAGGCGCTGGAGCCGGCGGCGGCAACGAGGCAGGCGAGAAGGATGCGTGTAAGCTTTGTGGGGTGGTCTCCTGGTTGAAGCAGGACGGGAAAGATCAACCGGTGGGCAGTGCGCATTCGTCAGCACTGAAGACGGTATGAAAAACGGAGCCGTCGGACATGGCGATCAGTTCCCTGGACACTTCGCGGCTTGCTGCGCAAAGTGGTGGTCCAGGGCCGCCAGGGCCTGGTTGACCAGGTCTGCGGCGGGTTCGGCGATCGTCAGGGTGATGACATCGGTTTCATCGGCCTGCGGCTTTTCGAGCGCGCGAAACTGGCTGTCCAGCAGGCCTGGCTGCATGTAGTGGCCCACCCGCAGGCGCAGGCGTTGCTGGATCAGCGCGAAGTCGCCATCCAGAAAGACGAAACACACGGCGCCGGCACGCGCGCGGATCCGGTCGCGGTACATGTGTCGCAGTGCCGAACACGCCACCACGCACCCCTTGGACGAGGCGTCGCCCGTGGCGAGGTAGTTGCCAATGCGGTCCAGCCAGGGCCAGCGGTCGGCGTCTTCCAGGGCGATACCCGCACGCATCTTGGCCACGCTTTCGGACAGGTGCAGGTCGTCGCCATCGATCATGCGCAGGCCCAAGCGCTCGGCCAAGGCGTGGGCCAGGGTCGATTTGCCGCTCCCCGACACACCCATGACGATCAGACGCAATGGTGCACAAGACATCGGCGGGCTACCTCCTATCGGGAGCAAGGCATGCCCGCGCACTCGGGCGCGGGCGTGCGCAGCCGGTGGCCCGATGTGCCCGCCAGCATATTGGCCAGGGCGACCGGGTCGGTTGCGTGCGTACCGTCATGCACGTTGTAGACGGCATCGAGTGGCTGGCGGTACATGGGGTGCAGTTTGGCAACGGCCAGGCCATCGGGTTTGGACAATGCGGCGACTCCTGTCAATGCAATACATCGGACAGCGCTGTCCGAGAAAGGTCAAAACAAACCCACAGGGATCGGTCGATTTCTGCTTTGAAATCAACCGAATGAGAGCGTCATGGGAGTGCTCGCCAAAACGATGGGATAACGCAATCCTAGCCGGATACTCCCCTGAATGGCCCAGGATTATCCCTTGCCGCACCGGACCCCGCCGGTCAAGAGTCAACGCGCCACGGGGCGCGTGACCCTCAGTGATGTCGCTCGCGCTGCGGGGGTGAGCCCGAGCATGGCTTCGCGGGCCCTGCGAGGGGAGAGGGCGGTCGATCTGGCCCTGACGAGCGCGTGGTGGCAGTGTCCGGCAAACTCGGTTACGCGCCCGACCCTGAAGCCCGCGCATTGGCATCGCGGCGCAGCGACCACGTCGCGATCCTGATGCCGCGGCTCACCAGCACCTTGTTTGTGGACCTGCTCGATGCGGCGCAGAAAACACTGCGCGTCGCCGGCTACCGAACCTGATGGGCGTGACCCACCACGACGCCAGTGAAGAAGAGCAGTTGCTGCGCGGGCAATTGCTGCGCCGACCGGCGGGTTTGATCATCACCGGTCTGGACCACAACCTGGTCACCCGCAAGCTGGTGGAGCGCCGCCAGGCGCCGTGTGGCCATCTGATGGATCTCCCCGCCAGCGGCCATGTCGACGCGCCGTATTGCGTGGGTTTCCGGCAGACCGATGCCGGTGCGGCCTTGACGCGGCACCTGCTGGCGCAGGGCCGCAGTCGCATCGCCTTTGCCGCCGCGCAACTCGACGCGTGTGTGATGCAGTGGCGGTACGGCTGGCGCATCGCCTTGCAGGAAGCGGGTGTTCATGAGCCCGCGCTGGAGTGGCTCAATCCGGCGCCTTCCTAGCTGGCGCTGGGCGGTGTCCTGTTCGAGCAGATCATGCAGCAGCGCCCGGCCGTCGACGCCATCTTGTTCTGCAACGAAGACCTGGCGCAGGGCGCCCTCATGGCGGCATGGCGCCTGGGGATCGCGGTGCCTTCACGGATGGCGATTGCCGGCTTGAATGACCTGACCGGCAGCGACCAGATGCTGCCCACCTTGACGACCGTGCGCACGCCCCGCGCGCAGATCGGCGAGGCTGCGGCGCACATGTTGCTGAGCCTGATGCGCCGCGAAGCGCCTGCCCGGCCCCAGCTCGACCTGGGTTTCGAGATCGCCCAGCGCCAAAGCACCTGCAACCGGCGCAGCCTTCAGGCAGCGGGCCCGTGCAGGACGTTGACCAGCGGCAATCCCGTGCTCAAGCGTGTGATGTTGTCGGCCAGCGTCTCCTGCCGCCGGCGCACCGTGCCAGCCGTCCAGCCCGACATGTGGGGTGTCATGAGCACGTTGTCCAGGGACGCGAAGTCGAACGCCGACGGCGCGCACTCGGGCTGTGACGGCGTGGGGTAGTGGTACCAGGTGTCGATGACGGCGCCACCGATCTGGCGCGTGCGCAGCGCTTCGAACAAGGCTTTTTCATCGACGACCGGGCCGCGCCCCACATTGACCAGCACCGCGTCGGGGCGCATGGCCGCCAGGGCGCTGGCATTCACCAGGCCTTGTGTGTTTTCGCTCAGCGGCAGACTGACCACCACCACATCGCTCGACGACATGAAAACGTTCAGCGCATCGAGTTGCCAGCTCTGGTCGACCAGAGCGTGTTGGACCGGGCTGCGGTTGGCGACATGCACCCGCATGCCAAAGGCTTTCGCGCGCATCGCCACGGTCTGCGCGATGTGGCCGAAACCCAGCAACCCCAGGGTCTGTGCGCCAAGCTCGGTGCGCGTGGCGCCAGGGCGACCCGCGGTCAGGGTCCAGCGGTTTTGGCGCAGGTCCCGGTCGGCTTGCGCCAGGGGGACATGGCGCATGAGCAGCGCGGCGACCACATATTCGGCGATGCCGTTCTCGTGCCCATAACAGTTGGACAGCGTGCAGGTTGCCGGCAAGAGTGTGGTGTCGATCGCATCGGTGCCCGCTGCAGGCGCATGAAACAGTCTCGCCTTCATCGGAGTGGGCATGCTGTCGTCGAGCTTGACGCTGATCACCACATCGGCACTTTCAAAGTGTTCGCGCTCGCCGGCCTGGTCGACGGCCTCGCTCAGGTTCACGATCTGGTGCCGCGGGTCGATGCGCTGCTGGAAGCCCGGTCCGAAAATGGCCGCGGTCTGGCCGTGGAAAACAGTTTTCAAGGGGGTGGGATGCATATTGCTTTGGTGAAGGTGTGTGGGTCCGCGTGCCCGCGAAATGCCCTGCACTATGCCAGAAGCACACGGCGCGGCGCTGGTCACGGTTGTCACCGAATGAAGGCGTCCACAACCACGGACAGATACAGCGAGCCCGGGCTGGTCGGGATGCAAGTTGCGTCGGTCACCCACAGCTGGTCCGACCTGGATGCCTGGAACGGGCGGTTGTGTTTGACCAGATCCGGGGCAGGGCGTTGCCGGCGGCCCTGCCTGGTGGCGACGGTGAAGCTGCGACTGGGGCTGAACTCGGCGACGAGAGCATGATCGGTACGCTCAGACAAACAAGGCGGCTTTGCTTTGCGTTGTCAGCCTTGTGCGTGCTGCAACCGCGAAAGATAGGCGATTCAGCACCCCTCATCGGCATGTCGTCCGACACACTCCGCCAAACGCGCCCAGTAGAGTGGAGCCCTCAATACTCAAAGGAGCAGGCAATGGCAAACCGTGCGCCCAGGTCTTCGAACCCCGTCAGGAGTCAATACTGTTAGTTTAGATTGCTCTGTGGTAGAATCGACCTCGTCACCACGATGGGGCGAGCCATGGCAAGGACGAAGGCAGTGCTTGGAACGGGCGCAAGGTTGGCGGACTACCTGAGCGCGAGTCTGCTGGCCCGTGTCGTTCCGGCCGAGGTTATCAACGAGGTGCTCGATGCCCACGGTCGCAACTCACAGCGGCTGCGAAGCTTACCCGCGGTGGCTGGGGTGTACTACTGCATCGCGCTGAGCCTGTATCCCGAGGCCGCGTACGAAGAAGTGTTCGCCGCCGTTGCGCAAGGGCTGGCCTGGGCTGCTGGTGCGACTGAGCCCACCCGCGTGTCCAAGGTGTCGATCAGCCTGGCGCGCTCCAAGATCGGCGCGGCGCCACTGCAGGACCTGGTGCGGCGCTGTTGTATGCCAATGGCCGACGAGAGATTTCATCCCGATGCTTTCTATCGCGGGATGCGTTTGGTGGCCATGGACGGCAGCAACTTCGAGCTGCCCGACGAGGCCGACAACGACGCCTACTTCGGCCGCCCCGGCAGCCGCACGGGCGTGGCCGGCTACCCACAGGCCCAGTGCGCCGTGCTGGTGGAGTGCATCACACATGCGATCTTGGCGGCCAACCTGGGGCCCTACCGTGCCAGCGAGTGGTCGGTGTGCGAGCCACTGCTGGCCCATCTGCGGGCGGGCATGCTGTGCATGGCCGACCGAGGATTCAACGGCTATGGGTATTGGCGCCAAGCCCAGGCCACCGGCGCGCAGCTGTTGTGGCGCTGCGCGTCCGACCGGGTGTTGCCCCGACACCAGGAGCTCCCCGACGGTTCCTACTTGAGCGTCATCATGCCCACCGGCCTGTCCAAGGCGTACGCACGGGAGCAGGCCGTCGTTGTGCGCGTTATCGAGTACGCCCTGCCAGGCCTTGCCGACGCGCAACCGCGATACCGGCTGTTGACGACGATGCTGGATCCGGCGCAGGCGCCGGCACTCGAGCTGGCGGCGCTATACCACCAGCGCTGGCGTGTCGAAGAGGTCTTTGACGAGTTGCAGACTCACTTGCTGCAAAGCCGCCGGGTGCTGCGCAGCAAGACGGCCGAGCTGGTGCGTCAAGAGTTCTATGGCTGGGTGCTGGCGCACTACGCCGTGCGCTGGTTGCTGCACCAGGGGGCGACTCGTCATCGAATGCTGCACGACGAGTTGTCTTTTGCCAGCCACGTTCAATTGCTGCGACGCGAACAAACACCCTGCGGGGCCTTTCCCCCCAGCGAAGCCGAGGTTGCGCCAGCGCCGCTTCAAGCTGGTGCTCGAAGAAAGCGGCCGCTTGCGAGCCACACAGACACGCGACCGTCGTAGTCCCCGCATGGTCAAGCGCCGGAACTCACCCTACGCATCGCACGACCCGGCGGCCCCGACACGCGTACCGATCAACTGCACACCACAGACCTTGCCCGCGAAACCCGCGGCTGCGGCAATGCCGACAGCCAAGGTCCAAGCCAAGAAACCGTGGTCACCAGAGTATCCAGCAGGTGGATTTGTCATCTAAGCTAACAGTATTGACTCAGGACTTGTGCCCCAAGCGCTTCGTTCGTCTGCAGCATGTGGCTCCTCGACCTGGGCTCGAACCAGGGACCTGCCGATTCATCGGTCTCGTCAGACGGTCTGGCGCGTGCCGTGTCGTGAAAGATCGGGTTGTCCCGCCAAAAGGCCTGCCACCGAGATGTCCTCGTCCAGCGCTTCCCAGTGCAATCCGCCCTTGCTAAGTTCGACCTGGGCGAGTTGTTCTGGGCTGGCGTCCAGCAGGCGAGGAAACCATGCTAACGGTGCCGCAATCGTTCGGCCGTCGGAAAGGCTGACCCACATGGTGTCGTCATCGAAGCGAACTGCATTAGGCGAAATGTTCATTCCAGGTCCTTTCGATTAGCCCTTTGTTTGCCGCGACCACGTTGCGCAAGTCCCGCAGTGTGCGAGCGTCAAATCCATCGCTGTCGGCGAGGTAAACCGTTGGCGTCAGCCAGAATTTTGCCTCGCCTTGGCCATTGCGCACATGAATATGCATGGCCTCCCGAGGATTGCCTTCGTTGGAGTAGAAGAAGAAGCGAAACGACTGGTACCGGAAGACAACTGGCATATGGCGCAGTTTATCCTTGGACACAAGCGTGTGAACCGACCCAATTCTGAACCCCTGTGGCAGGGTCCCCATTCAGGCCACAGCAGGTACCCCTCGCGCAACCCGATCGGCAACGCCCCGAGCCCATTCCCGCCAGTGCTCGGCATTGGTCACGTTGGCGGTAGACGCCGTTACCGACAGATGCGCCATGGTTACCGCGACCAGTCCCCGGATGTGCTCAGCGACGTGAGCTTGATCGACGCCATCAGACAACGCGGCAACGTGCTTTGAGTTCTCTGCCTTTGCCTGCGCCGTGATTGCGTTCTCGGCAGCGTCGGCTTCTTGCGTGACGAAGGAAGGGGCCATGGAGGTGGATGCGATGTTCATGAGTGGCCCTGGGTGAAGCAGTGGCAAGGTCGCCACGAGAGTCCTGCGGTAGAGACCGCCGGACAAGAAAAAAGCACCTGGGCTGTTGACCCAAGTGCTTCTCACATTTCGGTATTTTGGCTCCTCGACCTGGGCTCGAACCAGGGACCTACGGATCAACAGGCGGTGGGACGATCGGGCCGGGAAGCCGGGAGGCCGGGAGGACGCAGTGTCGCTCACTTTCGGCCTTTGACTGTCCAATATTTGTAGCGGATTTCAGCAAATCTGGCCGTGTATCCATGCGGCTTGCAGCTCGGTGACTACTGGATACTGGACAGCAGGTCTCACGGCCGGGCGTCGCGGAGGGCATCGCAGGAGGGCATCGCAGTTTGACGAATGGTGTCACTATTGATACCATTTGATCCGTGGCCGATGCAAGGACTATTGTGGAAAGGATGCGTCGCGAGCCTGCCAATGTCAGGTACGCGGACCTTTTGAAGGTCTGTGAAGCGTATTTTGGCAAGCCGCGCCAGGGCGGGACGAGTCATACGATTTTCAAGACCCCCTGGATTGGTGATCCCCGTATCAACATGCAAAACGACAAGGGCAAGGCAAAGGCCTACCAAGTCAGGCCGGTGTTGCTGGCGATTCAAAAACTCGAGGACTCAAAGAATGCAAACTGATCACTACACCTACCGGGTCACCTGGTCCGCCGAGGACAAGGAGCATGTGGGCATGTGTGTCGAGTTTCCGAGCTTGTCCTGGTTGGCCAAGACCCCTGAGGATGCCTTGAAGGGTATTCGCAAGGTTGTAGCCAAGGTCGTCAAGGACATGCGTGCATCTGGCGAAGCGGTACCTGCAGCACTCGCTGAAAAGCATTACAGCGGCGAGTTCCGCGTTCGTATTCCGCCGGAACTGCACCGGGCC
>JANLQZ010000898.1:0-15671 GCA_031368125.1 Betaproteobacteria bacterium | reverse complement strand
GTGGTGTTGTCGTAGGTGGCGTCCATCATGTCCCAGCCCAGCACCACATCGCAGAACCCGAATCCGCCGTCCGGATACGGCTCGGCAGCGCCCAGGAACTTGTCGCGGTGCAGGTACTTGCCGCGCAACACGCCGTCGATGTCGCTGACGGCGACCTTGACCTTGGCGGCGCCCGACTTCCGGACCGCGGCGACCGCCGGATGGGCTTTGGCGGGGGCTTTGGATGTGCTTGCCATGCGGCGTTCCTTGTTCCTTGTGATGCGGTTGGCTGTGTTTGCGCGACCCGGCCGATTGGCGTGACCCAACTGCGTTATTCTGACGCAAATGCGACCCGGATCAGGCGCGTTTTCTCAGCCCCAGCACCATGACCGCACCCACCACCAGCAGGGCACCGGCGACCTGCACCGGCGCGATCGACTGGCCCAGGATCAACCAGGCCAGTACCAGCGCGAACACCGGCTCGACATTCATGATGGCCGAGTTGCCGACCACGCCCAGGCGCGGCAACACCGTGAACATGATGGTGAAGGCGGTGCCGTAGAGGAACGTCAGCGCCCCCAGGCCCCACCATCCCGGGACGGCCTGCGGCAGGTGGAAGCCACCCTGAATGCCGATGCTGGCCAGCGCCACGAGCGCTGCGATAGCCATTTTGGTGGCGGTGCGCACCCGGCCGTCCACAGCACCCGCTTCGTGCTGGGTCAGCACCAGCGCCAGGCCGAATGTGCCGGCCGCCGCCAGCGCGAAGGCGACACCGACCCCGATGCGGCCCCACTGACCGGCCACACCCAGACCGGAAGTGGCGCCGAAAACATCGAGCGCCAGCGCCAGCCCCACCAGGATCACCGGCACGGCCACCAGCATCGGACGTGCCGGTCGCTCGCGGTATACCGCCCAGGCCCACGACGCGGTCCAGATCGGGTAGGTGTTGAAGGCCAGCAGCGCCAGCGCCACCGGCAACCGGGCCACTGCGGAGTACAGGCACAGGCTCTGGACTCCGATCAGAAGGCCGATCAGCGGCAACGTGCGTTGGTGGCGCCGTGTGAAGCCAACCCGCCCGCCCTTGGCCGCCAGCAGCGCGGCGAGCACACACGCCGTGATCCCGCTGCGGAACACCACCGCGGTGGCCACGTCGACACCGTTGTTGAACGCGACGCGCGCAGCCACATGGTTGGCGCCCATCATGAGTGCGATCAACAGCAAGGTGGCGAATGCGGTGCCGCTCAGGGCGCGCGTGGAACCCATCTGCGGCGTGCCTATGGCAGCGTGGCCAGATGGACCTGCGCCGCGGTGGCCAGCTTCTCGTCGAAGGTGGCAAGCGGGGCTTTCAGTTCGGCCGCCAGCCAGAGGTAGGCTGCGTCATACGTGGAGAGGCGATAACGCGTGGCCAGGTCGAGCATGGCTGCAGGTTCGACGGGATGGAGCTCGACATCCATCTGCGAGAACATCCGAAGACCGTCGGCGGCGATGTCCGCGCGGCCGGCCTTCTGCTTCTTTGCCGCTACGCTGGCCATCTCAAAGGGTAGCAAGGACGGCGCGTGCAGGGCCTTGCCTCGGATGCGCTCTGCTGCCTGCGGCTGCCACTCTTCCTGGAACACCAGACCGGCCAGAGTGCTGCAGTCCACCACCAGTGGCGGCAGGACCATGTAGTGCGGCGGCGGCTCCGCCACAAAAAGCCGCTGGCTCAACGGGAATCCCGGTCGGCGCGGATGATGTCCACACCGAGCGGAGCATCGGTGACTGGCCCTGGGTATTTGGCGTTCAGTTCTGCAACCACCTGCTCGACCGTCTTCCAGCCGTGTCGGACGACTGGATAGCCGCGTTGGTCAAATCCAACCACCCTGCCCGCGTGGCCTATCGGGATGTCCGGCCTCGGAGCGCCCACCTCGCCGCCGTTCACCGCCAGCTCGATCAGGAACATCAGCTCGCCCTGCAGCGACCGGTGGTTGCGCGCGGCGCGTTGGCGCAGAGCCTCTGCCCATTGCTCCGGCACATCTTTGACAGAAATATTGGCCATACTGGCTCCAAGATGGATAAGATTTACATTTTAGATTCATTATGAATCCAAATCAATCACAAAGAAGATGCGATCAAAGGGGTTCTTCCGGTCCGCATAACGTCACCTGGCCGACAAGGGCCGTAGCAACTCCGCCAGATCACTCTCGGTAAACAACGGCTGTTTGCGCCCGGCGGCACCGCTGTACATGCTGTCGGCCAGCGCGGCCTTGCGCTCCTGCAGTGCGAGGATGCGCTCTTCGATCGTGCCCTGGGCCACCAGCTTGACCACCCACACGCTCTGGGTCTGGCCGATGCGGTGGGCGCGGTCGGTGGCCTGGTTCTCGACCGCCGGGTTCCACCACGGGTCGTAGTGGATGACGGTGTCGGCCTGCGGCAGGTTCAGGCCGACGCCGCCGGCCTTGAGACTGATCAGGAACAAAGGCACCTGGCCGCTGGTGAACTGTTCGATCAGGGCGTCGCGCTTCTGGCTCTGGCCGGTGAGCTTGACCCAGCGCAGATTGCGTTTTTCGAGCTCGGCCTCGATCAGCGTCAGCATGCTGGTGAACTGCGAAAACAACAGGATCCGCCGGCCCTCGGACAACATCTCGGGCAGCAGCTCCATCAACTGCTCCAGCTTGGCCGAGGCCTTGACTTTCTTCGCAGCGGTCAGTTTCAGCAAGTGGGGGTCGCAGCACACCTGCCGCAGCTTGAGCAAGGCGTCCAGGATGGTGATCTGTGACTTGGCCAGCCCTTGGGTGCCGAGCGCATCGCGCACGGTTTTTTCCATGCCCAGGCGGATGGTTTCGTACAGGTCGGCCTGTGGGCCAGACAGTTCGACCCGCATCGTGGTTTCCACCTTGGGCGGCAACTCGGCGGCCACCAGCGCCTTGGTTCGGCGCAACATGAAGGGCGTGATACGGGCGCGCAGCTGGGCCAGGCGATCCGGGTTGCCGAGTTTTTCGATCGGTGTGCGGAACAAGTCCGCAAAACGCTTCTGGCTGCCCAGAAAACCGGGCATCAGGAAGTGGAACAGGCTCCAGATCTCGCCCAGGTGGTTTTCCATCGGGGTGCCCGAGAGGCACAGGCGATGCCGGGTCTGCAGCGCACCCACCACCTGCGCCGCATGGGTGCTGGCGTTCTTGATGTTTTGCGCCTCGTCCAGCACCAACAGATGCCAGGGAGCCTGGAGCCAGCGCTCGCGGTCGCGCTGCAGCAGCGAGTAGGGCGCGATCACCACGTCGTGCGCCTCGATCGTGTTGGTCACGCCGTGGCGGTCCTTGCCGTGGATGACCAGGCAGCGCAATTGCGGACAGAACCGGGCCGCCTCGCGCTGCCAGTTGCCCATCAGGCTGACCGGGGCAATGATCAGGGCCGGGCGGGTCAGCCGCCCCGCATCCTTTTCGACCTGGATGTGGACCAGGGTCTGCACGGTCTTGCCCAGGCCCATGTCGTCGGCCAGGATGCCGGCCAGACCGTGGGTGCGCAGGAACTGCAGCCAGTTCAGGCCCTGCAGCTGGTAGGGCCGCAGGGTGGCCTGCACGCTGGCGGGCATTGCGACCTCCGGCAACTCCGCCGCGCCACGCAGTTGCTGCACCATCTTGCGCAGTGCGGCCGCGCCGTCCCACACGGCGCCGTCCCCGAGCGCCGCACCGGTGCGCAGGGCATCCAGCCGCGATAGCCGCAGGCTGTCGCCGGTGAAATCATGGTGGCGGTCCCCCACCAGCTCCAGCAGTGCCGCCATCCAGGGCCGCAGCGTGTCGGTGGGCAGCCGGATGTAACCGCTGCCGTCACGCGCCCGAAGGTAGATGTTGGCCGGCAAGTTCGGCAGGCCGGTTGTCGGATCGGGGTCAGACGCGGCGGCCTCGGCGATCAGGTCTGGCAGCCAGGGCAGGATGTTGTGGCGCTGGCCATTGATCTCCATGCCCAGCGAGAGCTCGAACCAGGGCGAGGTGGCGCCTGGTTCGCCATCGTCGTCGTCAGCACCTTCGGCCTGCAGCTGCACGCTCAGCGTGTCGGCCCGGGTGATCCAACCCTGCAGGGTGTCGTCCAGGGTCAGCTCGAACCCGGCCTCCCGCAGCACCGCGAAGTCGTCATCCGCCCAGCGCAGCCAGGCCTGCTGCGACTGGTCGGCGGCAATGCCAAAAACACCGGCTCCGACTGTCGACAAACCGAGCGCCGTCAGCCGGATCACGGCGCGACGCTCGGAATCAACATCGCGATGCAGCAACAGGCGCTCCTGCGGGTTCTCAAGCACCACGGTGTTGCCTGCCCCGTCCCACCAGCCGCGATGGCCGGCGTAGTCGAAGCGCAGGGTGGCCTGTATCAGCCCCTTGCGCGGCACCTCTGCCGGCGCAACCGGCGCCAGCTGCACGCGGGCCCGCGGCACGATGCCCGCCAGTGTGCGCAGCGCCGGCAACACCGGGGGTGGCGGGATCGGCCCCAGCGCCTGCATCAGGGCCAGCTGGTGGTCCTGCATCACCGCGGTGTTCAGTGGCGGGGCGTCGAACAATGCCGCCAGTCTCGCGGGCGGCATACCCTGGGCATCCAACAAGCCACATTCGCCGTTCGCTGCATCCAGGTACAGCAGCGGGTCGTTGTGGCAGACCCGGGCGGGGCTGTCCGCCACCTTGCCGCGCAAATTCCAGCTGGGCTCGGAGGCCCGGACCGTGCTGGTCTCGCGCCATACCCATTCCAGTGCACGCGCCGGGCCCCAGCGCACTGCCGAGCCGGGGCGGTCCTGTTCGTCCTTGACAAACAGACGCCCGGTGCTGGCCGCCTGCTCGAGGACCAGTTGCCCGGCACGACCAGCGGGCCGGCAGCCAATGCCGGTGGAGTAGCTGTAGTGCTGGTGATGGCCCTTGGGCATGGCTGCGATCAGCTGCAATACCTCGCGATCTGTCGCACTCGCGTTGTCGTACGCCTCCTGGCCAGGGAAGGGCGGGTAGCGCACCAGCTTGGGCTTGGACCAGTCCCCGTTGACCTTGCGCTTGCACACCGCCGCATCCAGCGCCAGCTGCGGCTTGCCGCCTGTGATCTCGACGACCGACAGCAGGTAGACATAATGCTCCGCGCGGTCCGCCGCCGCGCCTGTCCCGGAGGCGCCAGTAGCGCGTAACCCGGCTTGTGATGTTGTTGCACTGGTGCGGTCCAGGTCCCGCAACCAGTTCAGCAGATGACTCTCCGCCTTCAGTCGCGCAGCCTGTTGTTCGCGCGCCAACGTCGCCTGGCGCTGCGCCTCGATCTCAGCGGCACTGCGCGGGGGTGCCGGTGCAGGCGCCACGGGCATGCCGCCCATCAGCCGCAATCCCTGCTGGGCCGCTTTCAGCGTCAGCGCCACCCCGTGTTTGCAATGCGCGCCCACCGGGCATTCGCACAGCGAATCCCAGTGCGCCACCTGACCATCCGCCGTCAGGGCCAGCTCGATGGACACTTCATAGGCTTCGCGTTTGCTGCCCTGCACCAGGCCGAGCAGACGCCATCCCGCGCCGTTTTGCGCGATGTCCAGTTCCAGCACATGCTGGCTGACATAGAGCGCCAGTCCGCGGTCCCAGGTGCCCGGGTCTGTCAGCTTGGCGAGGGACCGGCCGTCGAACCAATGGCCTTGGTGTGGTGTGCTGGATTGCATATTCTGAGGTCTGTCTTTTGCGCCGATTCGGGCTGGCATTGTCCCGCAAGCAACGCCAGCGGCGCACCCATGGAGCTCAGTACCCCAGCCGCTTTTCCACCACATTCTTCAGTGGCTCTCCGCGAAGAAAACGCTCCAGGTTTTCCGTGAAAAACTGCATCGCGTCGTCGATCCAGGTCTGGGTATGGTCGGCGCAGTGGGGCGAGAGCAGCAGGTTGTCCATCGCGTAGAACGGGTGGCCGGCGGGCAGGGGTTCGTTCTCGAACACATCCAGCGCGGCGCCACGGATGCGCTTGCATTGCAGCGCGTCGATCAGCGCCGCCTCGTCGATGACGGCGCCGCGCCCCACGTTGATCAGCACACCCGTGGGTTTCATCGCGGCGATGGCGGCGCTGTTGACCAGCCCCTTCGTGTCGGGGGTCAGCGGGGCCGCGACGACGACATAGTCCGAATGGCCCATCAGCGCATTCAACTGGTCCGTGCTCAGCGTTTCATCGACCAGGTCGTCGCCGCGCGACATCTCGGGCCGCCGGCGCAGCGCGATCACCCGCATGCCCAGCGCCTTGGCCAGCCTGGCGGCAACACGACCGATGTCACCGTAACCGACGATGCCCAGGGTCTTGCCATGGGCCTCCGCGACATCGAACTGTTCCCAGCGCCCGGCCGCCTGGTTGCGTTTCATGCGGTGGAAGTCCTTGGCGAAGAACAGCACTGAGGCCACCACGAACTCACCCAGGGAACGGCTGTACACGCCGCTGCTGTTGGTGAGCGGCACGGGGCTGTCCACCAGCGCCGGGAACAGCAGCGTGTCCAGGCCCGCCGCGCGCGAATGGATCCAGCGCACCCGCGGGGCCATGGCCCAGACCTGCTGCACCAGTTCGCGGCTGCCGGACCACACCAGAAGCGCGTCGGCACCGGCTGCACTCTGGGCGAAGCCCTCCGAACGCTGGCCGGTGACGATATTCATGTTGTCGCGAAAGCGGTCGAGCATCCGAAGTTGGGGCTCGGCGGGATCGGCCAGAACCAACAGGGTGGTTGCGTGGGGAGTCATGGAGCGATTCCTCGTACTGTTGATGCGGTTGGCGCTGAGGCCACCAGGGCCCGGGTCGCAATTGGCCATTTGAGCCCAGCTCAGCCAGTGCGCCTCAAAGCGCCGGCACGCCCGAGGCGATACCCATGTCACGCAGCGTCAACGCCACGGCATGCACCGCCTGCTCCATTTCATCCGGCCCGATGGCACCGATGCAGCCGACCCGAAAGGTGTCCACGGTGGTCAACTTGCCCGGGTACAAGATGAAGCCGCGCGCACGCGCCGCAGCATAGAAGGTGTTGAAAACGTATCTGGGATCGGCCGGCGCGTGGAACGTGACGATGATCGGCGCCTGCACCGCCGGATCCAGGAACGGCTTGAACCCCAGCGCCGCCATGCCGCGCGTGAGTGTCTCGTAATTGCGGGTGTAACGCGCCAGCCGCGCCGGCTGGCCGCCCTCGGCCTCGAACTGCGCGATCGCCTCGTGCAGCGCCACCACGACATGGGTCGGTGGCGTGAAGCGCCACTGGGTGGTCTTCTCCATGTAGATGTACTGATCGAACAGGTCCATCGCCAGCGACTGGCTGCGCCCTTCGCAATCGTCCAGGATGGCCTTGCGGATGAACACGAAACCCATGCCCGGAACCCCTTCCAGGCACTTGCCGCTGGCCGCCACCAGCGCGTCGAAGCGGGTCGCGCGCGCGTCGATCTCCAGTGCGCCAAAGGAACTCATGGCGTCCACGATCAGGCCCTTGCCATGCTTTTCGCACAGGTCGGCCACCTGCTGCAGCGGGTTAAGCACGCCGGCGCCGGTTTCGCAGTGGATCAGCACCACGTGGGTGATGCCGGGGTCCGTCTGCAACCGCGCTTCCATTTCCGCCGCGGACACGGGTCGTGCCTCGTCGAACGGCATCAGGGTGCAGCGCCGGCCCATCAGGCTGGTGAGGCGCGCGGCACGTTTGCAATACGCGCCGTTGTCCAGCACCAGCACGTGCCCGTCGCGCGGCACGACCGTGGCCACGGCCGCCTCGACGCTGAAGGTGCCGCTGCCCTGCAGCGGCACCACCACGTGCGAAGCGGCGCCGTGGATGATCGCCAGCAGGCTTTTGCGCACGCTGGCGGTCACCGCGTTGAAGTCCGCGTCCCAGGAGCCCCAATCCCTGAGCATCGCCAGCTTGGTGCGCAGGGTGGTCGTCAGCGGTCCGGGGGTGAGCAGGATTTTGTCTCTGTCCATTGGCGGATCCTTGCACTTTCATCAGGTTGGAACGGGGGAAACTCCGCCTGGGCCCGCTACGGGTCAGTTTGCCAAACCGGATCCCGGCGCATGGATTGTCATGCCGGGCCTGACCCCGTCCACGGACCACCGGCCACGCCCCCAAACGCGTTGCGCACAGGGTTCATATTGCGCCTTGGCCTGATTTGACTTCCCTGTAGTCACTTTGTCAATTGTTTTTTGTTGATTGTTGACAATGTTTTCGATTGTGGTCCAATGGCCACCATGAGCGCCGCGCTGCACCCGACCATTGTCCTGTTGCAGAACAATTCCCTGACGATGGTGGTGCAGCAGGAGATCGAGCGCGCCATCCTGGCCGGCGAGTTCGCGCCGGGCGCCAAGCTCAACGAGGCCGCGCTCGCGTTGCGCATGGGTGTCTCGCGCGGGCCGGTGCGCGAGGCCTTCCGCATGCTCGACGAAGCCGGGCTGGTGCGCACCGAGAAGAACCGCGGCGTGTTCGTGCGCGACATCCCGATCGACGAGGCGATCGAGATCTACGAGCTGCGCGCGGCCATGGAGGAATCCGTCGGCCGGCGCTTGGCGCTGCAGATGACGGACGAACAACGGACACAAGCCGAGTCGCTGGTGCATGCGATGGAGGACGCGGTCCGCGCACGTGACGCCCACCGCTACCACCTGCTCAACCTGCAATTCCATGACCGACTGGTGGAGATGGCGGGCAACCGCAAACTCACCGCGGTCTACCGCAAGCTGGTCAACGAGATCTCGCTGTTCAGACGCATCAACCTGGCCAGCGAAAACCAGCTGCCGGCTTCCGCGCAAGCCCACTGGGAAATGCTGCATGCCATCGCCAGCGGCCAGCCCGAGGTGGCCGGGCGGGCGATGTTCGAGCACGCGATCCAGAGCAAGAACCGCATGCTGGACAACGAGGCGCGCCGGCGCACCGGCGTCCCCGTCACCAACCACTGATGCTGAAAGAACCCCATGTTGCAAGTCAACAACCGCAGCTACCGCCTGCCGACCGTGCCCACCGTGGTGGTGTGCGTGGACGGGTGCGAACCCGACTACCTGGGCCAGGCCGTCGGCACCGGGCACATGCCCTGGCTCAAGCGCGCGCTGGCCACCGGCACCGGCCTGATCGCCGACTGCGTGGTGCCCACCTTCACCAACCCCAACAACCTGTCCATCGTGACCGGTGCCCCGCCCAGCGTGCACGGCATCTGCGGCAACTACCTCTATGACACGGCCACCGGCACCGAGGTGATGATGAACGACGCCAAATGGCTGCGCGCACCCACGCTGTTCGCCGCGCTGGCCGAGGCCGGCAAAACGGTGGCCATCGTCACCGCCAAGGACAAGCTGCGCAGCCTGCTGGGCCACAACATGTCCAGCGGCATCTGCTTCTCGTCCGAGAAGGCCGACCAGGCCACATTGGCCGGCAACGGCATCGAGAACGTGCTGGAACTGGTCGGCCGCCCGCTGCCCAGCGTCTACAGCGCCGACCTGTCGGAGTTCGTGTTCGCCGCCGGCGTGCGGCTGATGCAGAAACACCGGCCGGATGTGATGTACCTCTCCACCACCGACTACATCCAGCACAAACACGCGCCAGGCAGCGCCGGCGCCAACGCGTTCTACACCATGATGGACGGCTACCTCGGGCAACTGGACGCCATGGGCTGCGTCATCGCGCTCACCGCCGACCACGGCATGAACGCCAAGGTGGCGATGGACGGAACGCCGGACGTGGTCTATCTGCAGGACTGGTTCGATGCCTGGCTCGGCAGCGCGAAGGCGCGCGTGATCCTGCCCATCACCGACCCGTATGTGGTGCACCATGGTGCCCTTGGCTCCTTCGCCACCGTCTACCTGCCCGAAGGCGTGGACGTGCACGAGGCCTGTGCGCGGCTGCAACAGCTCAGGAGCATGGAAGTGGTGCTCACGCGCGCCCAGGCTGCCGAGCGTTTCGAGCTGCCGCCGGACCGCATCGGCGACATCGTGGTGGTGTCGCAGCGCTTCACCGTGATCGGCACGTCCGCGGCGCGGCACGACCTGAGCGCACTGGAAGTGCCCCTGCGCTCGCACGGCGGCATCAGCGAGCAGCGCGTGCCGCTGATCGTGAACCGGCCCCTGCCCGGGCTGGACCTGCAGCGCCGTTTCCGCAACTTCGACGCCTTCGACCTGGCGCTGAACTACGCCCAGTAGACACCACCACGTTTCAGGCAGCGACACCATGATCGAACAATTCATCCTCGACCAGCAACTCAATGCGATGCGCATCGCGGGCAAGAAGGTCGGCGCCGGGCGGTCCGCGGAGCGCGCCATCCCGGTCTTCAATCCCTACACGGAAAAGCAGATCGGCAGCGTGCCCAAGGCCACGCTCGAGGAAGTACGCGAGGCGTTCGCCATCGGCGCGGCCTACAAACCCACGCTGACGCGCTTCGAGCGCGCCGCCATCCTGAACCGCGCCGCGGCCATCAGCACCCGACGCATCGACGAGGTGGCCGCGCTGATCTCGGCCGAGGCCGGGCTGTGTTTGAAGGACGCCATCTACGAGGCCGGGCGCGTAAGCGATGTGTTCCTGTTCGGCGCCAACGAGGTACTCAAGGACGATGGGCAGGTGTTCAGCTGCGACCTCACGCACCACGGCAAGAAACGCCGCGTCTATACCCAGCGCTCGCCGCTGCTCGGCGTGATCACCGCCATCACGCCCTTCAACCACCCGGCCAACCAGGTGGCGCACAAGGTGGTGCCCAGTGTGGCCACCAACAACCGCATGGTGCTCAAGCCCTCGGAGAAGGTGCCGTTCTCGGCCATCCTGTTCGCCGACATCCTGTACGAAGCCGGGCTGCCGCCGCAGATGCTCAGCGTGGTGACCGGCGACCCGCGCGAGATCGCCGACGAGCTGATCACCAACCCGCATGCCGACCTGATCACCTTCACCGGGGGCGTGGCGATCGGCAAGTACATCGCCTCCAAGGCCGGCTACCGGCGCATGGTGCTCGAACTTGGCGGCAACGACCCGATCATCGTGATGGAGGATGCCGACATCGACGAGGCGTCCACACTGGCCGTGACCGGCTCGTACAAGAACTCCGGGCAGCGTTGCACCGCTGTCAAACGCATGCTGGTGCACGAGAAGGTGGCCGACCAGTTCGTCGAGCAGGTGGTGGCCAAGACCCGCTCCTGGACCTACGGCGACCCGAGCGATCGGACGCTCGACATGGGCACGGTGATCGACGAGCCTGCGGCAAAATTTTTCGAGTCGCGCGTCAATGAAGCCGTGGCGCTAGGCGCCAAGCTGCTGGTGGGCAACGTGCGCCGCGGTGCTTTGTACTCGCCCACGGTGGTGGACCACGTGCGCCCCGAGATGCTGCTGGTCAAGGAGGAGACCTTCGGGCCGGTCTCCCCGATCGTGCGCTTCAAGAACATCGACGAGGCCATAAGCATCTCCAACGGCACCGCCTACGGCCTGTCAAGCGCGGTGTGCACCAACCGGCTGGACTACATCACGCGCTTCATTAGCGAGCTCGAGGTGGGTTCGGTCAACGTGCGCGAGGTGCCGGGCTACCGGCTGGAACTCACGCCCTTCGGTGGCATCAAGGACTCCGGCCTGGGCTACAAGGAAGGCGTGCAGGAAGCCATCAAGAGTTTCACCAACATCAAGACCTACTCGCTGCCATGGGCTTGAATATCTGCCGGGCCGCTCAGGACCCGATCGTTGTCATCACCGACCTGATCCCATGGTTGTCATCCCGGACCTGATCCGGGATCCATGGATTGCGCGGGTCAGGTCCGCCATGGCATTGCGCCATCCCGTCGATCCCGGCGAAGCGACATGATGGCGTTGACCTGGCCGGTCGTGGCTGCGGTGCTGTTCGGCGCGCTGCTGCACGCGTTGTGGAACGCGTTGGTCAAGTCGAGCACCGACAAGGCGCTCGACACGGCATTGATCCACCTGCTCGGCTCGGTCGTCGCCATTCCGCTGGTGCTGCTGGTCGGCTGGCCGCCTGCGATCGCCTGGCCGTTCCTCGCCGCCTCGCTGGTGATCCACGTCGGGTATTACACCGCGCTCGTGGGCGCGTACCAACATGGCGACCTGGGACTGACCTACCCGCTGATGCGGGGCACAGCCCCTTTGCTGGTCGCGCTGTCGGCCACCGTCACCCTGGGCGAAACGCTCTCGCCACTCGCCTGGGCGGGCGTGCTGGGCATCAGCGCCGGCGTGTTGGCACTGGGCCTGAGCCGGCATGCGTTCGAAGCACCCAAGGCGGTTCGCTTCGCCTTGGTGAATGCCGTCATCATCGCCGTCTACACCGTTGTCGACGCGCTCGGCGTGCGGGCTTCCGGCAACGCCTTCCAATATGTGGCCACGTTGTTCCTGCTCGACGGCTGGCCGTTTGCGCTGATCGTGTTTGCACGGCGGCGCTGGGCGGTGGGGCCCTACTTGCGCCAGCGCTGGCCGATCGCGCTCGGCGGCGCCGTCGCGTCCCTGGGGTCCTACGGCATCGCGTTGTGGGCCATGACGCAGGCACCGGTGGCCACCGTCGCTGCGCTGCGCGAGACCTCGGTGCTGTTCGCGGTGCTGCTGGGTGCCTGGTTCCTGAAGGAGGCGTTCACACCCCGGCGCGTGGTCGGCACCCTTGTGATCGTGGCGGGGGTGATGGCGCTGCGGCTGGGGTGACGGCGCTCGGCCCGGCGCAGGCGGACACGCAATCCAAGCGTCGGTTACGATGTGCACGATTCATACACATTTTCGCGTTCCACGAGGTAATCCCATGCGCAATGCCCCAGACGTGACGAAGCGCCCTGTCAATCTGCTGATCAACGTACAGACGCTGGAACTGGCCAAGAAGCTGGGCATGAATCTGTCGCAGGCGGTCGACAGCTTCCTGGGCGCCGAGGTCCAGCGGCGCTACTGGGAGCGTTGGAATGACGACAACAAGGATGCGATCGACGCCTACAACGCGCGGATCGCCGATGAAGGCCTGCCCTTGGCAGGCTACCGCAGCTTTTAGGATTCTCCCGCCATGGCTCGCTTCGATGTCTATACGCATCCCGATCAGCTGCTGCGCAAAAAGACACCCTTCCTGCTGGACGTGCAGAACTCCCATATCAGCCGCATCGCGACGCGCGTGGTGATCCCGATGCGGCTGGCGGATCACTTTGCGCTGCGCATGCGCGACTTGAACCCGGTGTTTGAAATCAGTGGTCGGGCGGTGGTTCTCGACACAGCGGCGCTGGCGGCCATCCCTGTGGCGGAGTTGAAGAAGGTGACGCTCAATCTGGGCGCGCAGAGCGCCGCCATCGTCGCCGCGCTGGATGCATTGTTTGGAGCCTACTGACAGGCCGACTGACGACGCCCCCGGTTGGCGGGCGCAGCTGCAGACGACACTGGCGCAACCGCCTGATTTTTCGATTCGCCCGAAGCACCTGGAGCAACAGATGGCATTACCCACTCAGACCGCAATCGTCATCGTCGGCGGTGGCATCGCCGGTTGCTCCACCGCCTACCACCTCGCCAAGATGGGCAAGACCGACGTGTTGTTGCTGGAGCAGGGCAAACTCACCAGCGGAACCACCTGGCACGCGGCCGGACTGGTGGGCCAGATGCGGCCGAACCGCAACATGACGGTGATGAGCCAATACGGCATCGGGTTGTACGCATCGCTCGAGGCCGAAACCGGCCTTGCCACCGGCTGGAAGCAGTGCGGCAGCGTCAACGTGGCCAGCACGCCTGAGCGCATGCAGGTGCTCAAGAAACAGACGGCGATGGCGCGCAGCTTCGGCGTCGAATGCCACCTGATCTCGCCGCGCGAAGTGGCCAGGCGTTACCCGATCATGCGCACCGACGACCTGCAGGGCGGCATCTGGCTGCCCGGCGACGGCAAGGTCAACCCGGCCGACCTGTGCATGTCGCTGGCCAACGGCGCGCGCAACCGGGGCGTGAAGATCCATGAAGGTATCGAGGTCACCGGCGTGATCGTCGAGAGCGGCACGGTGGCCGGCGTGCACACCACGCAAGGCGACATACGGTGCGAGGTGCTGGTGAACTGCGCCGGCCAGTGGGCGCGCCAGTTCGGGCGCCTCGCGGGCGTCAACGTGCCGCTGTATTCGGCCGAACACTTCTACATCGTCACCGGCAAGGTCGACGGCGTGCACCCGATGTTGCCGGTGATGCGTGACCCGGACGGTTTCATCTACTACAAGGAAGAGGTGGGCGGCCTGCTGATGGGCGGCTTCGAACCAGTGGCCAAACCCTGGAAGGTGGACCCGATACCCGCCAACTTCCAGTTCCAGTTGCTGGGCGAGGACTGGGAGCAGTTCGAGCCAATCATGAAGAACGCCATCCACCGCACGCCGTGCCTGGAAACCGCCGAAATCAAGATGCTGCTCAATGGCCCGGAGAGCTTCACGCCGGACGGCAACTTCATCCTCGGCGAAGCGCCGGAATTGCGCAACTACTTCGTCTGCGCCGGTTTCAATTCCTCGGGCATCGCCAACTCGGGCGGCGCCGGCCGCCTGATCGCCGAGTGGATCATCGCCGGCGAGCCCAGCTCCGACCTGTGGGACGTCGACGTGCGCCGCTTCGGCCCGTTCACCGGCAACCGCAAGGCCCTGTTCGCGCGCACCGCCGAGACCCTGGGCCTGCACTATGCAATGCGATGGCCGCGCCAGGAGCTGCAGACAGCGCGCCCGCTGCGCACTTCGCCGCTGTACGACCAACTGCTGGCCAGGGGCGCCGAGTTCGGCAGCAAGAACGGCTGGGAGCGGGCCAATTACTTCCGGCCCGCCGGTGTGCCGGCACCGGCCCACACGCTGGACACACCGGGCTGGCTGGCGTGGATACAAGCCGAACAACGCGCCACGCGGGAGGCGGTGGCGATCTACGACCAGAGTTCGTTCTCCAAGCTGCTGCTGCACGGCCGCGACGCGCTGGCGGTGCTGCAGCGCCTCTGCGCCAACGACATGGAGATGCCGGTCGACAAGATGGTCTACACGCCGATGCTCAACCAACGCGGCGGTTTCGAGAGCGACCTGACCGTGATCCGGCAAACGCCCGACCGCGCCGACGAGCGTTTCTTCATCGTCACCGGCTCGGGGCAGGCGGTGCGCGATTTCGACTGGATCGCGCGCCACATCGGCGACACCCAACATGCGGTGCTGACCGACGTCTCGCCGATGTACAGCGTGTTGTCGGTCATGGGCCCGAAGGCGCGGGAGCTGCTTGCGCGGGTGAGCCCGGACGACCTCTCGGCGCAGGACCTGAAATTCTCCTGGACGCGTGTGATCGACCTCGGGTTCGCACGCGTGCGGGCGGCTCGCATGGCGTACGTGGGCGGCCCGGGCTTCGAGCTCTACGTGCCGGTGGAGATGGCACGCCATGTGTATTTGGCGCTGGTGGAGGCGGGCGCCGACCTCGGCCTGCGTGACGCGGGTTACTTCGCGCTCGACGCCCTGCGCATCGAGATGGGCCGGCGCGCCTGGGGCGCAGAACTGGGGCCCGATGAAACACCATTCGAGGCCGGCATGATGGGCAGCGTCGATCTCGACAAGGCCACGCCGTTCATCGGGCAGAAGGCGCTGCAGCAATTGCAGGGCCAACCGCTGCGCAAGAAGCTGGTGACCCTGGTGCCGGACGCCCCCGATGTGTACCTCTGGGGCGGCGAAACGATCCTCCTGGACGGCGTGCCCGCGGGTGAGACCGCTTCCGCCGGCTGGAGCCCGCGCGCGGGCGCCTGCCTGGCGCTTGGTTACGTGCGCGGCGCGGCAGCGCAGGTGGCACACGC
>JANLQZ010000876.1:0-7872 GCA_031368125.1 Betaproteobacteria bacterium | reverse complement strand
GGATTTGCAGCGCACCTGCCAGCGTTGGGAACAGTGCTGCGAGCCATGTCAAGACGCAGTGGTACGGCCCTGCAACCGCGCCCCGCTGGCATCGATGTCAAGCGCGCCTCTAGCCATCGGCGCGTCGGTCACACGCCGACTTGGCCTCGTGCACCGTCATAATCCGATCAAATACGGCGGGCGCTGTTTTCAATCCCCTATCGCTACCGCCCCGGCGTGGTTTAGTCCAACAAGGTTTATCCGCCGCAGGAGGTGCTCTTGGTTTCTACTGGCTTGGCCTGGCGGCAGATAAACGCTATTCGTTGGATTGCGCCAACAAAAGCAACCGAGAATCGATAACGCGCAAGAAACATAGTCGCTCGGCGCTATGATCCTTTGGCACGTCGCTGCTCGTCAACGCGCGGACTTGGCTTGTCATGTTAATGACAGTCGTTCCTGCAGAAAGTTGAATATGGGAAAGCGCCGCTTGAAGCCTCAATAGGACATCAATGAAAACGTAGCACTTTCCGTTGCTAAGTCAAATTCCAAGACGAAGAACGACGGTTGTGAACGCTGTTATGTATACGCCTTCGCAAGAAAAATTTGAACGGGTTCAAGCATGACTCGCCGCCTGAGGGGGACTCTGCTAGCTGTGTTGGCAGTCACTGCGTCGCTTGGTTCGACGGCGATGGATTTGTCATTTTCAGGCTTCGGCACGTTGGGTTATGCACAGTCTGATAGGCCGTTCGCGTACCAACGCTTCATAAATGACCAAGGCACCTTTCGACGAGACTCAATAGCAGGGCTTCAGATAGATGGCAAATTTGCCGAAAGGTTTGGCACGACCGTTCAGATAATAGCGGCAACCGCATCAGACAACGACCGCCAATACAACGGCAGCGTCTCTTGGGCCTTTGTGTCCTACCGTCCTGAAGACGACTGGCTCTTTCGAGTAGGCCGGCAGCGCATTCCCTTCTATCTTTACTCGCAGAGTTATGACGTCGGCGTGACGCATAATTTTGCGCGATTACCGACGGAGATGTACTCGATCTCGCCGAGCAACAACTTTGACGGCATTTCATTCAGCAGAAGCTGGGAGTTCGGCAGCGGCGACTTTGCCTTGGAAGGCTATTGGGGCAAGTCCAAGTTCAAGTCCCGGTACTGGGTACGCGATGGTATGTCGCCGGTTCAAGCTCCGGGCGCGGTATTCAATGCAATTGAATTTGAAGGTGGAATCCTAGTCTTGTCATACAAGAAGAACGAGGACACGTTCCGTGCCGGAGTGGTCAAAGGGATGGGGCGGATGCGAGATGGCACTCCGATTCAGACGCGCTACCCATTTGTCGCAGTGCTTCCCGGCGTCGGTTATTACCAAGTTGACGACTCGATTCCCGGCCCCGGTGTAGGGACAGTGGACGGCATCCATAACACGATCGTCACGCTGGGTGCGGACGTTCACCTCGACGCTGGATTCCGCGTGATTTCTGAATTCGCCCGTACTTACGTCACGCAACCGGACGTGGACTTTGCAAACGCTTCCACCCGCGGTTATGCGTCATTACTAAAGCGCTTTGGCAAATGGGCTCCTTATGTCACCTACGCGTTCCTGCGCTCAAAACCCAGCCAGCGCGATTTGTATGTCAATGTAAACGGCAACAGGGTGCCTGATTTCTTACCTGGCGCCGCGCTCATCAATGCCTCGCAACGGGCCGGCGCTGACGGTATCCTGACTTATGACCAAAGTTCCTTGACTCTTGGAATCTCGTATGCCTTTTCAACTACGAGCAAGGTCAAGGCAGAGCTGATGCGCGTGCGTGTCGGCCAGGTTTCAAGCATGGTCGACGGACCACCGGGAAGCAATATTCGCGACCAGAAGATCAACGTGTTCTCGATGTCCTATAACTTCGTGTTCTGACCGACTACCCCATGTCCAAGGCCGCAATCCGCACACTGCTGCTCGCGCTGGTATCGGGCGCGGGCGGGGTGCACGCGTCGGACGGCGTGGTCGTGATCGGCAATCCCAACCTGCGCCGGCTCGATGCCACGACGGTCGCCAGGATCTATACCGGCAAGATCATCGAAGTTGACGGCGTCACTGTGACAGCAGTCAATGCCAGTAGCGGCAGCCCGGTTCGAACCCGCTTCTTGCAGGTCTACCTGAACCAGGACGAAGACAAGTACATGGCGTATTGGACCGTGCGTCGCTACATCGGCAAGGGGGCGTCTCCGAGAGAGTTGCCGAAGAGCTCGGACATCATCAACTTCGTGAATTCCACTCCCGGCGCCATTGGTTATATCGATGAAGCCGATGTCCGACCCGGAATGAATGTCCTGCTGAAGCAGTGACCGGTCGCTCGAACTGACTTGCTCCAAGCGACGCGTGCAGACATTTGCGCAAGTTGCATTTCGGTCTGCGCGCGCCTTGCGTTGTTTACCGAAGCAGCAAGCGCCCATCGTGGGGACCGTAAACGACGCCGCGAGGTGCGCCGGCCACTCGGTGAAGTTCCCGCCACTGGATTGGTTTGGCCAAACCCCAGATCCTGCAACGCGTCGCGAAGCTCATTGATTCCGGGTCTGTCCGCGCCACTGGGTATGGCCGAGTAACCCGTCCTGAAAAATTCAATCCCAAGATGCGCAAGTGCCTCCGCCCATCTACGCGCCACCGTCAGCACTAATCCAACCACCGCCAGAGCATCAGCGGCAAAGCTTGAAGACGGCGGTGCCGGCCAGCAGATTGGGAGCGCGTCGGACCGTTTTGCCCTCCTGCAGTCCGAAACTGTCCTGTATTTTCAGACCGCTGCGCAGCGCCAGGACCTCGAAATCCGCGTAGGTACCGACGCGGATGTTGGGTGTGTCATACCATTCATACGGCAGGCGTTTGGTCACCGGCATGCGCCCACGCAATACGCTCAGGCGGTTCGGCCAATGGCCGAAATTGGGGAAAGCAACGACTCCGATCCTCCCCACGCGCGCGGTCTCGCGCAGCATGACTTCGGTGTTGCGCAAATGCTGCAACGTGTCGATCTGCAGCACCACGTCAAAACTCTCGTCGTCAAACATCGCCAGCCCTTCATCCAGGTTGAGCTGGATGACGTTGACTCCGCGACGCACACACGCCAACACGTTGGCGTCCGCGATTTCGATGCCGTATCCGGTGCAACCGCGGTCGACCTGCAGCTGCGCCAGCATTTCGCCACCGCCGCAGCCAAGATCAAGCACCCTGGAGCCCGGCGGCACCAGGCGCGCGATCGCATCCATCGTGGCCTGGTCACTCATTCGGATGCCTCGCCATGCCGGGCGGTTGTGCGCAAGGGCTCCGCCCTCTGGTTTGCGGTGCTGGTCGCCGGTCCGTTCTCGCGCGCGATCTGATCGAAGTACGCATGCACCACCTGCAGGTAACGCGCGTCATCCAGCAGAAACGCATCGTGCCCGTGGGGCGCATCGATTTCCGCATAACTCACGTCACGGCGGTTGTCCAGCAACGCTTTGACCAGTTCGCGGCTGCGTTTGGGGGAAAAACGCCAGTCCGTGGTGAAGCTCACCAGCAAGAATGCCGCGCTCGCGCGGGCCAGCGCCTGGCTCAGGTCACCGCCAAAATCCCGGGCGGGATCAAAATAATCCAACGCCCGTGTAATAAGCAAATAGGTGTTGGCATCGAAGTATTCGGCGAACTTGTCGCCCTGGTGGCGCAAGTAGCTCTCGATCTGAAATTCCACGCCTTGCGTCGTGTACTGGTAGTGGTCACCCGCGGGTGTCTCCGCCTGGTGAGTCGACGCCTCGTGCACCAATGCGCTTCGGAGCGCACGTCCGAACTTTTCGTTCATCACGTCGTCGCTCAGATAGGTGATGTGGCCGATCATGCGTGCGATGCGCAGGCCGCGTTTGGGCTTGGATTCGGGGCGGCCATCCTGCGCATAGAAATTCCCGCCGGCGAAATCCGGATCGGTAACGATTGCGCGCCGTGCGACTTCGTTGAAGGCAATGTTTTCCGCCGTCAGGTTGGGTGCGCTTGCAATGACCACCGCGTGGCGCACCCGCTGCGGGTATTGCAGCGCCCAGCTCAACGCCTGCATACCCCCGAGGCTGCCACCCATCACGGCGGCCAGGGTGTGAATCCCCATGGCATCGAGCAGCCGCGCCTGGGCGTCGACCCAGTCCTCGACCGTTACCACCGGGAAGTCTGCGCCGTAGATCCTGCCGGTATCCGGGTTGGCATGCATCGGGCCGGTGGAACCGAAACACGAGCCCAGATTGTTCACACCAATAACATAGAACCGGTTCGTGTCCAGGGGCTTGCCGGGCCCGATCATCCCGTCCCACCATCCATCCGACTTGTCCTGCCCCGCGTACAAGCCGGCCAGGTGGTGCGACGCGTTCAGGGCGTGCAAAACCAGGACTGCGTTGGATTTGGCTTCGTTCAAGGTCCCGTAGGTTTCATAACACAGGTCGTAGGAACGTATCGACACTCCACTGCGCAAGGGCAGCGGATCCGCGAAATGCATCGACGAAGGTGTGACAAGCATAAAAAACCCGGCGACGCCAAAAGCGGGGCCGGGTACCTCGAGGGTGACAGTTGCCGTGTTTAGCCGATTTTCGGAGTTCGGCGACCCCGGTGCCCGCAAGCTGTAGCAAATCGGCACATGTCGCAAGTATAAGTCCAACAAACGCGGCCCGCGGGACCGGTCGGGGCAGGAAACATTCGCGCCCGGCAGCGCCGGTGTGGCAATCGATGCGACGAAAATCTCGCCAATGCGCGCCACGCCACCTAACGGCGCCCAACCAATACCTTCGATCCACCGCCCTGACGGTACTCATGCTGGCCGCAACGCGCACGCTTGTGGCGCGAAGAATCTCGATTTGGCGCGATTATTGCTTATTTTTGGTGCAGATATGGCACAGGCCATAGAAACGCACCAAAACAAAACAATCTTGATTACGAGGACCCCATGGACGCACTAAAACAGGGCTCTGACGCACTGTTCATCTTATTGGGTGGCATCATGGTGCTTGCCATGCATGCCGGATTCGCGTTTCTTGAGTTGGGCACGGTCCGCAAGAAGAACCAGGTGAACGCCTTGGTCAAAATTCTGGTCGACTTCTCGGTCTCGACCGTCGCCTATTTCCTGGTGGGTTATGGCGTCGCTTATGGCACCTCATTTCTGGTTGGTGCCGAAACGCTCGCAGCCCGCAACGGCTACGAACTGGTCAAGTTCTTCTTTCTGTTGACATTTGCGGCCGCGATTCCGGCAATCATCTCTGGCGGAATCGCAGAACGCGCAAAGTTTTGGCCGCAACTGATCGCAACAGCGGTTATCGTGGGCCTGATTTATCCGTTCTTCGAAGGTATTGCTTGGAACCAGCATTACGGTATCCAAGCCTGGATCAAGACGGCGACCGGTGAGGAGTTCCATGATTTCGCCGGATCGATCGTGGTCCATGCGGTTGGCGGCTGGCTGGCCTTGCCGGCCGTGGTCCTGCTCGGGGCGCGCGCCAACCGGTATCGCAAAGATGGATCCATCAGCGCGCATCCTCCGTCTAATATCCCTTTTCTTGCTCTAGGCGCATGGATATTGACAGTTGGCTGGTTTGGATTCAATGTTATGAGCGCCCAAACGATCGACAAGATATCCGGCCTGGTGGCGGTCAACTCGCTGATGGCCATGGTTGGTGGAACTTTGGCCGCGTTGATCCTGGGCAAAAACGACCCCGGATTCATTCACAACGGACCTTTGGCAGGGCTGGTTGCTGTTTGCGCCGGTTCCGATTTGATGCATCCGGTAGGGGCGTTGGTTGTGGGCATCGTAGCGGGCGCCATTTTTGTTTCGATGTTCACGTTGACGCAGAACAAGTGGAAGATCGATGACGTCCTAGGGGTGTGGCCGTTGCACGGGCTTTGCGGAACCTGGGGCGGCTTGGCGACCGGAATTTTCGGCGCCAAGGCGTTTGGGGGTCTGGGCGGTGTCGCGATGTCGGCACAAATCATTGGTACTCTGATTGGCGTGGCGTGGGCGGCCGTCAGTGGTTTCGTCGTGTACGGACTGCTCAAGTCCACCATGGGCCTGCGCCTGAGCCAGGAAGAGGAGTTCGAGGGCGCGGATCTGTCGATTCACCGCATTGGCGCCACACCCGACCGCGAAGTCAACTGGTAGCACCCGACCTCAATGCATCGAAAAACTGCTGTAGCTTGACTGGGTCCAGGCGCCCCTGTGTGCGTACACCGGTGCAAAGATCGATCCCGAAGGGTGCGACGCTGTAGATCGCCTCGGCCACATTGGCGCAATTCAGTCCTCCTGCCAGGAACACCGGAACCGTACAGGCAGCACGTATCCGCCGGCTCAGGCGCCAGTCATGGGTACGCCCGGTCCCACCCAGTTCTTTGACAGGCAGGGCCTGATTGCCTGAGTCCAGTAACAAGGCATCGACAAACGGTGCCACCGCGCAAGCCTCATCGAGTGAATGGTCGTTTGTCACATGGATGACCTGGACCAGTTTGACGCCGGGCAGCATCCGCCTCAATCGCTGTAGTTCGTCATGCTGTACACGGTCGACCAACTGGATCGTGCTGGTGCCACACCTACGATGCTGCTGGGCGATCCCGATGGCATCTTGCCTTGAAGTCAGCAGAAACGTCGCAATGGGTGGCGGAACCGCCATAACGATCTCGGCAATACGCAATTCCGGTATCACGCCAGGGCCACTCGGCATGGCCGACACCAAACCCAGCGCCGACGCACCGGCGGCAATTGCCGTTCGAGCCTCATCAACGCTGGAGATGCAGCAAATCTTGACGACCGGAAGACGGGCAATGCGCATCACTGGCGTCCTGTTTCGAACGTCCCAAGGGCGTCGGCCCTCCAATCAATAACACGGCGTTTCGCTCGTGTCGGGCAAGGCAGGAATCGATTTGGGCCAGATGGGTCGTTTGCGCGATGGTCCTGATCCGGCAAAATGGAATTCTGCCAGTTGCCGCGAGCGCCGGAGAATGCGTCGTCAGCGTTTTCGCGCGTGAAAACCGCACCGCATCCAGCGTAAATCAGGCGTCGGGCAGGCACGGCCGCTGGGGAAACTGGCATTGCACGAAAAATATTTGCAATATTCTGAACCTGGCGCATAATCGCACAGTATTGTCGAAAATCGGCAGTATGAGTTTGCGGTGATTAGTCAGTTTCGCGTCTGCTTTAAGTCTTCAATGGTTTGTTGATTGCGGTTATCGGACTCCATCGCGTTTTGAGTTATTTTCAGGAGTCCTTTCATGGGCAACAAACTTTATGTGGGCAACCTGCCCTATTCCTTCCGTGATGAAGATCTGCAGCAAGCCTTTGCTGCACACGGCACTGTGTCGAGCGCGAAAGTCATGATGGAGCGCGACACCGGTCGCTCCAAGGGCTTTGGCTTTGTGGAGATGGGAAGCGACGCCGAAGCGCAAGCGGCAATCAATGGAATGAACGGCCAGCAGTACGGTGGTCGTGGCTTGGTTGTCAACGAGGCCCGCCCGATGGAGCCACGCCCTCCGCGTAGCGGCGGCGGTTTTGGTGGCGGTAGTGGCGGCGGCGGTGGTTATGGTGGTGGTGGTGGTGGTGGAAGCCGCAGTGGCGGCGGCGGTTACGGCGGCGCTGGTGGTAGTGGTGGCGGTAGCCGCAGTGGTAGCGGCGGTGGCGGCGGCTACGGTGGTGGTCGTAGCAGCTACTAAGCGAAAAAATCCAATGCACGCACGTCGTGCTTGTAACAAGGGGCCCGTCAGGGCCCTTTTTTGTTGTGCGCCCAGCATGGGCGCACTCCTGGAGGTGCAAGTCCTCCCGCGAGCTGGTCACAGTGAGCGAAGTGAAGCGCAACTGCATGAGGGCGACCGAATGTGGGAAGGAAGCGTGAAGCGTAAATCATGAGCCGATGGAC
>JANLQZ010000834.1:0-2000 GCA_031368125.1 Betaproteobacteria bacterium | reverse complement strand
TCTACAACAAGACCCGCCAGGCGGCGATTACCAAAGAACTTTCAGAAATCGTGGCCGGTGCGGCGGCGGTTTAAACGCATTTAGTTACGGCATAACTTGGATACAAGTTAGCCTCCACTGAAACTTTCGTTTTCAATTATTGGAGCAAGCAAAATGGCTCAGGCAAGTACCACGGTGAACGCAGGCGTTCAGGGCAAGATTGTTCAATGTATAGGCGCGGTGGTGGACGTGGAGTTTCCGCGTGACCAGATGCCCAAGATCTACGATGCGCTCAAGATGGACGGCTCCGCGCTGACACTCGAGGTGCAGCAGCAGCTTGGTGACGGCATTGTGCGCACCATTGCGCTCGGCTCGTCCGACGGCCTGCGGCGCGGGATGATTGTCAAGAACACTGCCAATCCGATCATGGTGCCGGTGGGCAAGGCGACGCTGGGTCGCATCATGGACGTGCTGGGCGCGCCCATCGACGAGCGTGGCCCGGTGGGTTCGACCCAGACCGCGTCCATCCACCGCAAGGCGCCGGTTTACGACGAGCTCAGTCCCTCGCAGGAATTGCTGGAAACCGGCATCAAGGTGATCGACCTGGTGTGCCCGTTTGCCAAGGGCGGCAAGGTCGGTTTGTTCGGCGGCGCGGGCGTGGGCAAGACCGTGAACATGATGGAGTTGATCAACAACATCGCCAAGGCCCACTCAGGACTGTCCGTGTTTGCGGGTGTGGGCGAGCGTACCCGTGAAGGCAACGACTTCTACCACGAGATGATGGAGTCGGGTGTGGTCAACAGCGAGAAGCTGGAGGAGTCCAAGGTCGCGATGGTCTACGGACAGATGAACGAGCCCCCGGGGAACCGCCTGCGCGTGGCACTGACCGGGCTGACGATCGCCGAGTCGTTCCGCGACGAAGGCAAGGACGTACTGTTCTTTGTCGACAACATCTACCGCTACACCCTGGCCGGCACCGAAGTGTCTGCGTTGCTGGGTCGCATGCCTTCCGCGGTGGGATACCAGCCCACGCTGGCAGAAGAAATGGGCCGCCTGCAGGAACGCATCACGTCGACCAAGATCGGTTCCATCACGTCGATCCAGGCGGTGTATGTGCCGGCCGATGACTTGACCGACCCGTCGCCTGCCACCACCTTTGCCCACCTGGACTCCACCGTGGTGTTGAGCCGCGATATCGCGGCACTCGGCATCTATCCGGCGGTCGACCCGCTCGACTCCACCAGCCGCCAGTTGTCGCCCAACGTGGTCGGCGAAGACCACTACAACACAGCGCGTGCGGTGCAGGGCACATTGCAGCGCTACAAGGAATTGCGCGACATCATCGCGATTCTGGGCATGGACGAACTGGCCCCCGAAGACAAACTCGCGGTGGCGCGCGCGCGCAAGATTCAGCGTTTTCTGAGCCAGCCGTTCTTTGTGGCCGAGGTGTTCACGGGCACCTCCGGCAAATACGTGTCGCTCGCCGAGACCATTCGTGGTTTCAAGATGATCGTGAACGGCGAATGTGACCATATGCCGGAGCAGGCGTTTTATATGGTTGGCACCATCGACGAAGCTTTCGAGAAAGCCAAGAAGATGGCCTAAGACGGCCGTTTTTCAGGCGTGGCGTGACTTGAGTACAAGCGGTACAAGCCAGCCTGCCCTGAAAAATCGTTTTTCCCACGATCCAAAGGAACGCAATTGGCCACGATTCATGTTGATGTAGTAAGCGCCGAAGAGTCGGTCTTCTCGGGCGAAGCCAGGTTTGTGGCGCTGCCGGGGGAAATGGGCGAACTCGGTATCTACCCGCGCCATACGCCTCTGATCACCCGCATCAAGGCAGGCTCGGTGCGCATCGAAATGGCCGACGGTTCGGAAGAGTTCGTATTTGTCGCCGGTGGCATCCTCGAGGTGCAACCCAACTGCGTGACGGTGTTGTCCGACACGGCAGTCCGGGGCAAGGACCTGGACGACGAAAAGGCCAACGAGGCCAAGGCCGCCGCCGAAGAGGCGCTCAAGAA
>JANLQZ010000832.1:0-3725 GCA_031368125.1 Betaproteobacteria bacterium | reverse complement strand
ATCTGGGTGCGCGTTTGCGGACCCAGGCGCGCGGCGACCCGGCGCCACCATGAGGCAGGCGCGTTACCGCTCGGGGCCGCTGGTCTGGCTTGCCGTGCTGACGGCAACCTGCCTGCAGCTGTTCCTGTTCCAGAAGATCCTCTGGCTGGTGGTTCCGTTCCTGTTTGCGCTGATCATCTACTACCTGCTGTACCCGATCCAGCGGCGGCTGGTGCTGGGCGGCCTGTCGCGTGATGCCGCGTCCGCGCTGGTGAGCTGCGGCGCTTTCGCGCTGGCGGCCGGAATCGCGATCCTGGTTTTTCCATGGTTGGGCACCCATCTGGCGTCATGGCAAACGACGGGCACACGCTACATTGACGGCGGCCTGCGTTTTGTGGTGGAAACCCTGGTCTGGCTGGAGCGCAACTTCTCGCTCGCCGCCAAGGCGCGCCTGAGTGCGCAGCTGACGCAGCAGGTCAGTGAACTCGGCGACAAGCTGGCCGGCACCTACCTCGCGGACGCCGTGTTCACGGCCGCCGCGTGGTTGCCTTCGCTGCTGCTCGCGCCATTCCTGGCGTTCTTTTTTCTACGCGACGGCTGGCGCTTCAAGCAGTTTGTCAGCCGTGCGGTGCCGAATGCTTTCTTCGAGCGCACGTTGTACCTGCTGAACCAGGTCGACCAGACGGCACGGTCGTATTTCCTGGGCCTGATCAAGCTGACCGCGCTCGATACGGTGTGCCTGGCGGCGGGGCTGTGGCTGATCGGCATCTCCGCGCCATTGCTGCTGGGGCTGGTCACGGCCGTGCTGGCCTGGGTGCCGTACGTCGGGTCGATCCTGGGTTGCCTGCTGGTGGTGCTGGTGGCCGCGACCGACTACCCGGGCGACCCGAGCGTGGCGTTCAGCGCCATCGGCCTGTTCGTCTCGGTGCGCCTGCTGGACGATTTCCTGTTCATGCCGATGACGATCGGGCGCAGCCTGCACATGCATCCAATGCTGACCGTGGTCATGATCTTCGTGGGTGGCGCGGTGGCGGGTGTGGCCGGCCTGATGCTGGTGTTGCCGCTGCTCGGTGTGATGATGGTGGCGGGCGAAACCATTGGCGAAATCGTGACCGACCCGCGCCTGCGCGCGCGCCATGCTTTTGCCAAGCGGTTGCGGCACCGGCAGGTGACGGGTGATTTGCATTTGTGAGCCGGGACCGGTCGGCGCATGTATGTGTGCGTCGGTGCTGGGCGCCGGTATCAGGATTTCGTGGAGGCACCATGTGCAGAAACATCAGGACGCTGTTCAATTTCGAGCCGCCGGCGACCGAGCTGGAAATCCGCGATGCGGCGCTGCAGTTCGTCCGCAAGCTCAGCGGATTCAACATTCCGTCCAGGGCGAACGACGCGGCTTTCGAACGCGCGGTGGAAGATGTGGCGGCCGCGGCACGGGTGCTGATCACCGCGCTGGTGACGACCGCGGATCCGCGCGACCGGGAGCTGGAAGCAGCGCGTGCGCGCGCCAGGAGCAGCGCCAGATTCGGGGCGGGTGCGTGATCGCCGGCCCGGGCAGGTGGTGGTTGCCATCGACCACCAACACACGAAAACAGGAGACGCGATGAGCGACGACACCAAGGCATGTCCGTCATGCGGCGAAACCATCAGGGCGGCAGCCATCAAGTGCCGCTTCTGCAATACCGACCTCGGCAGCTTCGCGCTGGCCAGGGAAGCCGAGGCCGAAAAAACCCTGTTCTCGGGCCATCCGGTGGTCATCTACAACTTCTGGCAATGGTTTGCGGTCGTCCTGACGCTGGGCATCGCTTATCTCGTCTACTGGGTCCGGAGCCTCTCCACCAGTTACGAAATCACGACGCAGCGTGTCAGGATCGAGCGCGGCATCCTGTCCAAGGCCAAGGAAAGCGTCGAGTTGTTTCGCATCGACCACTTCGACCTGCACAAGCCGCTGGGCATGCGGCTGGTCGGCCACTGCCTGCTGCACCTGCGTTCGTCGGACACCAGCTTTCCGACCGTGATGGTGCTTGGCATACCGAACCTGGAAACCCTGGCCGACACCTTGCGCGAATGCTCGCTGCGTGAACGCACCCGGCGGCGCGTGACCACGCTGGTGCAGGCGTGATGCGGCCTGGCGTAATGTGGCCAGGCGGGCAGGTCAGGCGAGCAGGGTCGGCGCGCGCGACAGCAGGCCGCTTTCCTGCTCGTACGCCGCGCCCACGCGGTACAACAGCGCTTCGGCAAACGGCCGCCCGATGATCTGGAAGCCACACGGCAGGCCGTTGCCGGTGAACCCGCCGGGCACTGACAACGCCGGCAGCCCGAGGTAGTTGACCGGCCGCATCAGGCGCGTGATTTCGTTCAGGATGCGCATGCTGTTCGGGCCGCCAGACACATCCACATCCGATAACCTGGGTACCGGGTACGACAGCACCGGAGCGACCAGCACCTCGCACCTGTCCATCACCGTGGCGCAGAATTCGAGCAGCGCCGGGCCACGAAAACGCTGCGCATCCTGGTAGTCCTGCGCCGACACACCCAGCGTGACTTCGATCCGGCCGCGCGTCTGCGGCGTGTAATCGGCGGCGCGCGTGCGCATCCATTCGCCGTGGATGGCGATCACATCGCCCCAGGTCAGCAACATGCCGGCGGCGTTGACGAGGTCGAGGTCGGGCATCCGTACGTCGACCACCTCGCACCCCAGCCCGCGGTAGGCCGCATACACCGTGTCCATCACGGCGATCACCTCGGGTTCGAGTTTCTCGTCGAAGTAACCCACCGGCCGGCCGATGCGCAACCCCTTCACCGTCTGGCCGATGCCGGCGCTGTAGTCGGGCACCGCGTCGGTCGTGGTGTGCGGGTCGCGCGCGTCGTGTCCGGCCAGGAGGTTCAGCAGCAGCGCGTTGTCGGCGATGGTGCGCGTCAGCGGCCCGACGCAGTCGAGCGAACCCGAAAGCGGCATCGCGCCATAACGCGACACGCGGCCGTAGGTGGTCTTCATGCCGGCCAGGCCGCAGATGGCCGAGGGCAGGCGCACCGAACCGGCGGTGTCCGAGCCAAGTGCCCCGTACACCGTGCGCGACGCCACCGCCACGCCTGAACCGGCCGAGGAACCGCCGGTGATGTAATCCCGGTTCCAGGGGTTGCGCGCGTCCCCCAGGAACGCGTTCTGTCCGGTCGGGCCGTAGGCGAACTCGGTCATGTTGAGCGTGCCGATCTGCACCTGCCCGGCGGCGTCGAGCCGCTCCAGCGCCGCGGCCGTGACCGGCGCCACCCAGTCGGCGCGGATCTTTGCCCCGCAGGTCGAGACCGCGCCCTTGCGGTAATACATGTCCTTGTGCGCCAGCGGCACGCCGTGCAGCGGGCCGCGCACGATGCCGCGAACGATGTCGGCATCGCACGCGCGTGCCGTGGCGAGAGCCGACTCTTCGTCGAAGCGCACAAACGCATTGAGTTGCGGCTGCAGAGCGCGGGCGGCGTCAAGCGCCGCCTGAGTCAACTCAACTGACGACACCGAGCGCTCGCGCAGTGCGCGCGCTGCTTGCGTCAACGTGACATGCAACGGCTGCCGCGCGGTGATGGCAGGTGGCGTGAAACCCTTGGTGGGAGCGGCTTTGCGGGGCGATGTACGCGACGCGGTGCGGGCGGCGGACACGTTTGCGGCAGCGGCGGCAACACGCGCGGCGCCGGCCGGCGCATCTCTGCATGCTTCGCGCGCAGCGAACAGCGACAAGGTGTCGACATCGAAGTCG
>JANLQZ010000809.1:0-2202 GCA_031368125.1 Betaproteobacteria bacterium | reverse complement strand
TCGGCGTCCACTTCCGGATTCAGCGACAACGTGTGCACGACCACATGCACTTCGTTGAAGAAGCCTTCAGGGAACAGCGGGCGGATCGGGCGATCGATCAGCCGGCTGGTAAGGGTCTCGAATTCACTGGGGCGGCCTTCGCGCTTGAAGAAACTGCCCGGTATCTTGCCGGCGGCGTAGGTCTTCTCCAGGTAGTCGACCGTCAACGGGAAGAAGTCCTGGCCGGCCTTGCCTTCGGTCTTCGCGACGACCGTCGCCAGCACCACGGTGCCGTCCATGTCGAGCAATACGGCGCCGCCGGACTGGCGGGCGATCTCGCCGGTTTCCATGGTGACGGTGTTGGAACCCCATTGGAACGATTTCGTGACTTTGTTGAAAATGCTCATGGCAATTACTCCTGGACAAATATGGGAGGTGTCGGCCACCTCACCTGAGCCCCGGGGTCAACTTGGCAGAACACGATGCCATTCCAGCGAAATTCGACCCAACGGCGCAAATCTCCCTGGAATGACACAGCTTCGCTCTGCTCCCGTTTCAGCCATGACCGCCATGCTTCGCAAATGCGCGTCAATGCAAAAACTTGGTTTTCCCCGAATTACTGGTAAACGACAAAGCGCCTGAGCCAGGCCACCAACTCAGACGCTTGTCGTTTGTGCGCCAATGTGCCAGCCGCTTACTTGCGCAGGCCGAGTTTGGCAATCAGCGCGCTATAACGCTCGGCATCCTTGGACCGCAGGTAGTCCAGCAGTTTGCGCCGGCGGCTGACCATGCGCAGCAGCCCGCGACGGCCGTGGTGGTCCTTGGCGTGGGTCTTGAAGTGCGGCGTAAGTTCGTTGATGCGGGCGGTCAACAGGGCGACCTGGACTTCCGGACTGCCGGTGTCGCCGGCCTGGCGCGCATTGTCCTTGACGACAGCGGCCTTGATGCTGGATGCAATCATTTCAATTTTCCGTAAATGGGTCCGGCAGTGGTTGCCTGGGCCACGTTGGTACAACTTGCGTCGGGCGCTGGAACTGCCCCCGACGTGCGCTTGCGGTATGCAAAGCCTTGCGATTATAACCCGCGTCGATCGGCCGACGATCGATTCACCGAACCAGCCAGCGTTGGAGACGGTCAACGCCCTGGCCCAGCCGCGCCAGGTCCCTGGACGCGAAACACCAGCGCAACCAACTGCCCGCCTGCGCCGCCGGACTGGCGTCGAAGGCGGCGCCAGGCGCCAGGCCCAGCCCCGCCTCGACCACCAGCCGCTTGGCCGTCAACAGCGAGTCGTCATGTCCGGCCAGTCGGAAAAACGCATACATGCCGCCACTGGCCGGCGCCACCTGCACGCCGGCGGTGGCCCGCAACAGCGGCACCAGTGTGTCGCGGCACTGCCTGAGGTGTGCCACCACGCGCGGGGTGACCTCGGCCGTGCGCTGCAACGCGACAATGCCGGCGCGCTGCACGAACACCGGCACGCACGACGTGTTGAATTCGATCAGCTTGCCGATGTGCGGCGTCATCGCGGCCGGCGCGACGAGCCAGCCCAGACGCCAGCCGGTCATCAGGAAACTCTTGGAGAAACTGTGCACGACCACGAGCCGGTCGTCCGGCTCGGTCACATCCAGGAAACTTGGAGCACAGGTGTTGGCACTGGGCTCGTAGTACAGCCGCTCATAGACTTCGTCGGCCAGGATCCAGGTGCCGGTGGCGCGGCAATGCGCCACGATGCGCTGCTGCTCCGCGCGGGTCAGGGTCCAGCCGGTCGGGTTGTTGGGCGCATTGATGACCAGCAGTTTGGTGCCGCGCGTGACCGCCGCCAGCAGCGCATCCAGATCCAGTGTCCATGCGCCAGCGACCGGTTTGAGCGCGACACAGCGCAAGCGCGCACCCATGATCACCGGTTGCGCCGTCAGATTCGGCCACACCGGCGTCACCGCCACTACCTCGTCGCCGGCATCGACCAGCGCCTGCACCGCCAGCATCAAGGCGTTGACGCCACCCGATGTCACGGCCAAACGCGCCGGGTCGATCGGCCCGTGCAAAGCGCCCATGTACGAGGCGATCGCCGCGCGCAGCTCCGGCAGGCCCAGGTTATGGCTGTAGAAGGTCTCGCCCCGTTGTAGCGACTCGATCGCCGCCTGGCGGATGAAATCGGGCGTGACTTCATCACTTTCGCCGAACCAGAACGGAAGTACGTCGTCGCGGCCGATCCCGGCATTG
>JANLQZ010000412.1:0-2620 GCA_031368125.1 Betaproteobacteria bacterium | reverse complement strand
CGCCGGCGAGAAACTGTTCATCGACTACGCCGGTCCGACCCTGGCGCTGGCCGACGGTTCGCGCGCCCAAATCTTCGTCGCCGCCATGGGTGCTTCGAGCTACACCTTCGCCTGGGCAACGGCCGATCAGAGCATGCGTTCCTGGCTGGGCGCGCTGGCGCGGGCGCTGAGCTTTTACGGTGGTTGCCCGCAACTCGTCGTGCCGGATAATCCGCGCGCGCTGGTCTCCATTGCCTGCCGCTACGAGCCCAAGCTCAACGCCACGGTGCGCGACTTCGCACGCCACTACGGCGTCTCGTTCCTCCCGGCACGGCCATTTTTGCCAAAGGATAAGGCCACCGCGGAATCCGCGGTCCAAGTCGTGGAGAGGTGGCTTATGGCACGCCTGCGCCACACCGTCCTGGCCGACCTGGCCGCGGCCAATGCGGCGCTCGCACCGTTGCTGGCATCGCTCAACGAGCGCCCGTTTCAGAAGCTGCCTGGCAGCCGCGCGAGCGTGTTCGCAACGCTGGATGCGCCGGAGCTGGGCGCACTGGCGGCGCAGCCCTGGCAGTGGGCAACCTTCAAGACCGTGAAGGTGCACATCGACTACCACGTCGAGGTCCAGGGCCATCGCTACAGCGTGGCGCACTCGTTGGTGGGATTGGCGCTGGAAGCCCGTGTCACCGACGCGCTCGACGACTACGCGTTTTTGGCTAACGGCGGCGATCTCATCAAACGCACGGCGCCTGAACCCGAGTGGGTGGCGCCCAAGCACGACAACGTGCGCGGTGCGGCGCACTACCACTGAAGACACAACACCTCAACACCGATTTGAAGGATTTCCCCATGATGATGAACAACACCCTGACGCAATTGCGCGATCTCAAGCTCCAAGGCATGGCCTCGGCCATTGAAGAGCAACTCTCCAGCAACGCGAGCACGGCGCTATGCTTTGAAGAACGCTTGGCGTTGATGGTTGACCGCGAGGTTCACCACCGCAGTGACAAACGCCGTGTGGCGCTGTTGAAGAAGGCGCAATTGAAATACGCGCAAGCCTGCATCGAGGATGTCGATGGCCGCGCCGGACGCGGCTTCCAGCGCAGCGCGCTCATGAGCCTGGCCCTGTCTCGCTGGGTGGAGGATGGCACGGCGATTCTGATCACCGGCGCTGCCGGATCGGGCAAGTCGTGGCTGGCGTGCGCCTTGGTGCAGTACGCGTGCCGACGTGCCCACTCGGCACTGTACCTGCGCACGCCGCGCCTGGCTGAGGAGATGCGCATCCTGCACGGCAACGGCGGCTTCGCCCGCTGGCTCGCGGCGGTGGCGCGCACCGATGTCCTGATCCTCGACGATTGGGGCCTGACTTGGCTTGACTGGTTGGATCGACAATTACCTTGTCACGGCGGCCAGGGATAGTTGACACCGGCCACAGGACTGAGATAGGAGTTCGTCGTCCACCAGACAAGGCCCATCTCGCGAGCCTTGTTTACGGAGCAGATAAGAAGACGGATCTGAATCGTCAGCAACTCGATGTCCACGAGCTTGGTCTTGATGTCGTCGGCGATCACCAATCCTTTGTCCAGGATACGTTCCAGAACATCGGCCAAGGTCGAGGAGTCGGTTGCATATGTGATATTTTTTTGGTTTTTTTCAGGTTGTTTATGCGTTTTCATCCTACTGTGCACGACGCGGTCCAAGATCGCGTCAGCCAGGGTCGGATCGTCCAGGTAGGTGTGCCAGGCTTTGACCGGCAACTGGCTGGTGATCAAGGTCGAGCGACTGCCGATGCGGTCGTCCCCGTGCGCCACCTGCAACTCATCGAACAGGCGCGCCGCGCGGATGTAGAGCACCGAGAAGCCCGAGCGTGCCGCCTGATGTGCCTAGGCACAGGCCAGCCAGGTCTTGCCGCACGCGGTGGCTCCCGTGATGAGCAGATTCTGCGCGTGGCCCAGTCAGTCGCCTGCGACCAGCGCGGCCACGAGGGATCGGTCCAGCGAGCAGCAGGCGCGTCACCCGCCGGTCGTCTCACCAGGCCACCCTCGCGCTGCATCAGCAGGGTCAGGCGCTCATCGAAAACTCCAGCGCTGTGGCCGCGGTGCTGGTGGTCTGCACCTCGATAGCGCGCACCATGCCGTCCAGGCGCAGGCCTCGCAGTTGGTTCAGGGTGTGTTCGTTCAACATCGTGATCTGTCTTTCTTCAGTAGTCGTGGTAATCGGGGCCGCCTCCAGCCGCTGCGGCGTGTACTGGCGCGCCAGGCGCTGCAGCCCCAGACAGGCCCGGCAGCCCTGTTCTGGGTATGCGCGGTGAGCCGACTGATCTCAACCTGGGGTGAGTTTGGCTGCATAACCACGGCGGCTAGATGGTTGACTAACTTAGTCGGGCATCAAAATTTATAGTTGACTAAAATAGTCAACTATTCTCATTGCGTTTGAAAGGTAAGCAGTCATGGCAATCACTTTGACGTAAAAAGCAGCAAAAAAAATCCAATCGACGCTGGCGAAAAACGGCAGCGGAATCGGTTTGCGCCTGGGCATAAAAAAAGTCGGCTGTAACGGTTTTGCCTACACCTTTGACTACGCCGCCGAAGCGCTGGCTGGCGACCAGGTGTTCGAGTCGCACAACACCACGCTGGTGGTT
>JANLQZ010000790.1:0-1714 GCA_031368125.1 Betaproteobacteria bacterium | reverse complement strand
GCTCGGTGCGGCCTACATCGCCAGCGAGGCCGCTTATGCGCTGGCCGCCCATGCGGCGCTGGACGCCTATGCCGCGTGTTACGCGGGCCACGACGCGGTACTGTTGGCCTGTTTCGGCGACCCGGGCCTGCTCGCGTTGCGCCAAGTGGCCGTCGTGCCGGTGGTGGGCCTGGCGCAGGCCAGCTTGCAGGCGGCCGCGCGCCTGGGGCCGTTCGCCGTGGTCACCGGCCGCGCCGCATGGGGGCCGATGCTCGCGCGTTTTGCGCGCATGCACCAGCTCGACGCCGGTCTGGTCGCCATCCACACGGTCGACCTGAACGGAGCGCAGATCGCGGCCGCGCCCGAGCGGGCGATGGACGCCTTGTTCGCCGCGTGTGAACTGGCAGTACAGGCCGGGGCGAACAGCATCGTGCTGGGTGGTGCCGCCTTGACCGGACTCGCCGTTGCGCTGCAGCCGCGTCTGTCGGTGCCGGTGCTGGACAGTGTGCTGCTGGGCGCGCAGGCAGTGGTGGAGCAGGCTGGCGAGCCGGCGGCCGTTGCGCACACGGTGTCAAAGAGTCCCGTGATGGGTCTTGGCTCGGCGCTGTCCACCCTGCTTGGCTGAACTGCGGCTGCCGCGCACCAACGGCGGGCCGCCGCTGCTGCGTCTTCGCGTTCTTGCATCCTGCGCAGCTATGGCCTGCGTGGACCGAACGCACTGGTCGAACGTTACGCCGATCCGATGCCCAAACTGGTCGACGAATTGGAAGCGCCGGGCACCCCAAACTTGATGTCGCAAATTGCGACTGCGGGTTGTCTCCTCGATTGCCTTGACACCATGCTAACGACGCAATAACACCGTTACCACGTCAACCAGTGAGGACACCATGCACGTCAACATCAGACGGATCGGCAATTCCCAGGGCATCGTCATACCCAAACCCTTGTTGGCTCAGGTCGGCCTGGACGGCGGCGAAGCCGAGATGACGATCGAGGGCGACGCGCTGGTTCTGCGCCGGGCTGGCAGGCCGACGCGCGCTGACTGGGCACACGCCGCACGCAAGATCGCCAACATTGGCGAGGACGCCTTGGTGATGGGCGATTTTGGAAGTGAGGCGGACGCGCAGCTTGCGTGGTAAAGCGCGGTGAGATCTGGCTGGTCAACCTCGACCCGACAGTGGGGAGCGAGATCAGGAAGTCGCGGCCATGCGTGGTCGTCTTACCGTCCGAATTGAACGACCACCTTCGTAAGGCGATCGTGACACCCATGACCAGCAAGAGTCGGCCAGCGCCATTTCGCGTGTCGGTGACCCACGCAGGCCAGAGCAATGGCCACGACGTCTCCTGCGTGCAAGACGAACCTGCATCAGAGCGGATGTCTGTGCAATCCGATCCCATAGGGCTGAAGTGGAATTTGCTGACTGGCGGGTGGAGTCTGGGCGCAACAGTGTCGCTCCCTCAGTCCCTCTTGAGGGCACGGCCGCGATCTGTTATTCTGGTCAGGAAGACCAGAAATAGGTGCACCATGAACAAGACATCGAAGCATCGCAATGCACCCCTTCCAAGCCATTGGGCGCTGCAAGACGCGAAAGCGCGGTTCAGCGAACTGGTTCGCCGTGTGCGCAGCGAAGGGCCGCAGCATGTCACCGTGCACGGACGCGATGAAGTCGTGGTGATCGCGTCCGAGGACTTTCGGCGCCTCAAGGGCGAACAAACGGGTCGTGCGCTTGTGGAC